>NZ_JBAHZY010000130.1:0-13919 GCF_037132775.1 Psychrilyobacter sp. | reverse complement strand
AATCCAAACTGGTATTAGGTGTTCTACTAAGATATTCTCTAATTAGCTCTTTTCGTGCTAATTCATCAGGGGATAAATCTTTTCTTCTTTTTCTCATAAAAAAACCTCCAAATTAATGTGATTGTAGTTTACACTAATTTGAAGGTTTACACAAAATATGAGACAAACCTATTCAACACTTTATTCAACATCGTAGATACCCTCTATGCTAGTTATATAGGATCTAATGCAGTTTCAGGGCTGACCCTTTCATTCCCCATTTTTTTTATCCTAGTATCTATTGGATCTGGAATGGGAACCGATACCACTGCTCTTATTTCCAATCTTTTAGGGGAAAAAAATATAGGGAATGCTAGAGATATTTCCGAAGATTCTATAAGTCTTGGAATTACCTTGAGTTTTTTCTTTACCTTTTTAGGGATTTTTCTCACAGGTACTATCTTTAGATTTTTAAATGCTCCTACCGAAACCACAGTTTATGGAGTTCAATATATCCATATAATTATAGGAGGGAGTTTATTCTTTATCCTGAACAGTTCTTTCAATGCTATCCTTTCTGCTCAGGGAGATACCAAACCATACAGAAACTTTCTTATCCTTGGTTTTTTCTTGAATTTAATCTTGAATCCTCTATTTATATTAGTTTTTAATATGGGAATTGCCGATCTTGCTTTATCAACAGTTTTTATCCAAATAATAGGATCTTTTTATCTCCTGAAAAAAGTTATAAGATCTCCCTTATTTTCATAGATAAAACTACAACTAAAAAAACCTGATTTCCATCATTATTTAGAGATTTTAAAACAAGGATTCCCAGCTAGTCTGAATATGATGAGCATGGCTTTGGGAGTTTTTGTGATCAACTATTTTGTTTTAGATGTAGGTGGTAGTTCTGCCGTAGCAGGATATGGAATTTCTATGAGGATTGAACAGATAGCTCTTCTGCCAACCATTGGATTAAATATCGCTATTTTAAGTATCACAGGTCAAAATTTTGGTGCTAAAAATTTAGACAGGATTAAAAAAGTTTATAAATTAGGCCTTATCTACGGGCTTATCATAATGACTACTGCCATGTTTATTATCTTCCCCTTTTCTAAATATTTTTTAAGATTGTTTACAGATGATCTAGAAGTTATTAAATACGGTGTTCCCTATCTCAACATAGAAACCTTTGCATTTAACTTCTACGTTTTTCTAAATATCTCTGTGGCTATCCTTCAAGGTCTTAAAAAACCAAATTTTGTTATCTTCATCGGTATTTATCGGCAATTTTTACTCCCACTTTTATTATTTCCTATCCTAGTAGGTCTTTTACCAAACCCAATATATGGTGTTTGGGTGGGAATCCTTATAGTAAATTGGAGTGCTGTAATCATCCTTGTTTTCTATACTAAATTTAAAAAACCTATGAAAGAGATACTCTTTAGTATCTTCTCCATAGGTTTTTTAAATTTAGTATTTATTTGTCATTATTTTCAAGATCGTTTGATCTGTTCCTTCCATTCCTATTTGAGAAAGTATCCCGATGTTTTTTATAGTCTTTTCTATATCTTCACCTATTATTCCCTCACCGCTAGACAATACTTTTTTTGCTTTTGAAAGATGTACCGAATCAAATGCTGCATATATTCCACTGGCTATCTTCATAGCACAAGATGCCTTGGCTCCATCACAAATCATTCCAGATACATTACCTAAAGTATTGGTTATTGAATCTGATACTACTTCTAATTTTTCCCCCATTATGAAAGCTAAACCACCGCTGACACCTGCTGATGCACATATAGCTCCACAATACGCTGATAATCTCCCTACGTTTGTTTTAATATGAATACAAGTTAAGTGAGAAAAAGCCAGCCCTCTGATAGTTTCCTCCTCACTGAAATTATTGTCATTACAATATTGAATTATTGGTAGTGAAGCTGTCATCCCCTGGTTCCCACTTCCACTGGTAGTCATTACCGGTAGTGGACATCCTGCCATCCTTGCATCTGACCCTGCGGCTGCAAAACTAGCACTTCTATTCTTTTGATCATTTCCGTATATTCCTTTTTCCATATTTTCACGGATCATCGATCCCATATTCACACCATATTTTTTAGTTAATCCCTCTTTGGCAATTGCAGAATTATAGTCTACTACCATCTTAAAAATATCTTCTATCTCAGATAAATCTACAGTTTTAGCAAAATTATAGATCCCTTCAATTGTAAGTATTTCTCTATCTTCCTCTGTAGAAGTGAAATTTGTATCGTTACAAGCTCTCTCTATCAAAATTTCTCCATTTTTTTCTATCTTCGTGATATTAGTATGTAAATGCTTTATCTCAACACTTGCAGATTCATCCCCATTATAGGCTACAATCCTTACGTATAGCTTTACATCTGTTTTTTCATGGATTACATTTATTTCTTTATTTTTAATAAATTCCTTTACTTCCTCTAATTGTGCAGGAGTAACATCACTGATAACCATTAATTCTTCATCAGCATTTCCAGCAACGGCTCCCATAACTGCAGAAACCTCTATTCCTACCATTCCTCCACTATTTGGAACATTTACACTTTTAACATTCTTTATTATATTTCCAGATACATATATATCTAATTTAGTTGGTTTCTTTCCTAAAATCTCTACAGCTTTTGCCCCTACATATGCTACGGCAATAGGTTCAGTACACCCTTCTGCTGGTACTATCTCTTCATTTAATATTTTTACAAATTTTTTAACGTTCATTACTCCCCCTATAATTTCTCGTGATAATATTTTATTATCCATTGTAGAAATTATACACCTAAATCCCCAAAAAATCAACATTTCATGTTCACTTTAATGATTTAAAATCAAATTCTAGCACATTTTAATTTTATACTCTCACAGGAGATAATAATTTTTTATCAAATAGTGATTTTTAAACCTCTGAATTCATCTTTTTTTATAACAATTGTGCATAAAAGCAAATAATAGAGTATAATTTTATAAACACTAGGAGGTTTAACATGAATTTAGATAAACTCACTAAGATTATAAAGGATGAAGAAATCGTTATCTTGTATATCAAAAGCAGGAGTTGTAGTGTCTGTACCGCGCTTTTACCCAAGGTAGGAGAAGCTGCAGCCTCAGAAAAAGTAAAGTTTATAGATATCTATATTGAGGAAAATCGAGAAGTTGGTACTAAATACAATGTATTTACCGCTCCTACTATCATTATGTTTGCTATGGGAAAGGAAGTTTACAGGGAAGGTCGGTTTTTGAGGGTCTCAAAATTAAAGGGTAAAATTTATAAATATAAAGAGTTATTACTTTAAAAAGAGGCTGGCATAAACCAACCTCTTTAACAAATTTAGATATATATCTTATAAAGTTTTTTTATGATACTCTTCCATTATTTCTACTGGTTGAAAATTACAGTATTTATAGTTGTGAGCTAACCTCGTCCCATCTTTTATTCTAATTACAGTAAAATAGGGATTTACCTCTTTTTCATGATCGATAAAATGGATTAAGTTATCGCTGTCTTTTTTTAGCAACACATAGTCATCCCCAATCTCAAGATTGTGCACACCAAAAATTAAAACATTATTTATTTTTACCGCATCTCCGTTAATTTCTACTTGCATTCTTTTCAAATTACTCCCCCTTTTTTTTCATCGATCAAATAAATTTAACTACACCTATTAACCTTTTATTCAAAATAACATTTTTTCCTTTTTTTTAAATAATTCTTATAAATATTTAGCTCTTATGACTATTAAATCTGGTTATCCTAAGTATCAAAAAAAATATCGATAGAGATTATTCTTAAAATTTATTTGTTAATTTAAAAAGAGAACCCCATTCAAACTGATGAAAAATCTATTCTATAAAAAGATTTGGATCTAAAGAATATACAAAAAAGATCCCCCTAGGGTTAAATCAAGGAGGGATCTTTATACTCATTATATCTACACAACAAGCATACTCATTAATATACTATTTCTCTATACATTAAAATCTATATTCTGTCATCATCGAAATCATATATGAATAATGAGAGAGTCCTGCATCATAGGTAATACCGTTTATTTTACCCTTACCTTTTGACCGTAAGTAATTTTGAAAGTCAAAAGCAAATCCTATTGAAATATCTTCTCTAAAAAAATAATTTAATTTTGATCCATAGGATAGATAATCTATGTTATTGATATTATCTTTAAACGTTCTTTCCTTTCCTGAAGGAAAAGAATCTCCCCCTAATGTATAAGAAGGAGAATGATGAACATCTTCAGCTTCTCCCCAAGCCCATAAACTTCCACGTAAATATAGATTTAAATTCCAACTGTTCTTTTGGTAGTTGAAGTCTAGACCTATGTAGGGAGCATAGAGTTTTTGATCATAAGTTATCCCCTTTCCATAAAAAATCACATCTGAATTTAAATAAGTTCCTTCTCCGTCATATGCCTCCCATTTAAATCTATCATGCCTAAAACCAAGAGATATTGAAAAATTATTATTTTCATTATGTATGAACTTGTATTCAATATTTAAATTAAGCATATATGCTTTATCTAAGTTAGTTTTATGATTTGAATAATGTGTCCAAGAATTTCCACTCCCTTTTAACCAGTCATAGTCATTCATTTCTCCAGATCCGTCAGTAAGTTTTGTTCAAGCAGAAGCATTAAAATAAATTTTACGTGTAAGTTTTGTTTTCATTTCTAACCCAATCATTGGGACATTTTCAAATTCCCAGGTTAATTCACTGAGTTTTTCTCCGTTTTTATAAACCAATTCCTCAGATTCACCATTTAACAAGGCTATCCCAAGATTTATAGAATTTCTATCTGCATCCTCATAAATAGTATAATTGGTTTTCTCGGTAAAAGCATAGGTTTCATTTAATAAAATTATATACAATATTGAAAAAATAAGTAACTTTAGACCTTTGTTTTCATTTACTTTCAAATCTAAAACCTCCTTTGACCTGTTCAAAATTTAAATTCATATTTTCAGATCAAAAGATATAAAATACATATTTAAATTGTTCTTGACTTTCAGATAAGGTGTAATTTTCAGTCAGATAAAAACTTAATCCATTTAAACTTTTTAACCCTTGTTTGAAAGAAAAATCAATATGATAAGCACTATTATCATATTTTTCTATGCTGTATTTTTTAGAACTAATTGTTTTTAATTTAGCATCTATACTTTTATAAGGATCTGCTACTTCTATATAACTCATAACTTCAGCCCCTATCTTTAATTGAGTAGCATAAGTTATATCAAAGATTTTTTCAATATCAAAACCAATTCCAGGTTCTATAGATAAAGTATTTATTTAATCTACTTCTAGACCATAATCTTCTCCTTCGTTTATCTCTCCCTTTTTTCATCGGTTAAATAAATTTAATTACACCTAATCACCTTTTATTCAAAATAATTTTTTTCCCTTTTTTTTATAATCCAAAAAACTCCTAAGTAAACATCAACTATAATAGTTTTTGTCCCCTTAGGAGTCTTTATATTATTTTTACTTCAAATTATCAGATACTAGCTCTCCACACTCTTTAATTCTTCCTTTCATTCCACAACCCGTACAGTTATCCCGACAATCTGGAGTAAGTGCCATCTCTTTAGCCTTGTTCAATTCGCTTATATAGAATTTATCCGATATGCCGATGTCCACCATATGCCATGGCAGTTCTACATCAGTTGATTTTTCTCCTAGATAATCTTTCTCATCTAAGTTCAATTCATCTATGGCTTCCTTCCACCTAGAAAATTGGAAATTTCTTCCATGATCTTCCAATTTGGCACCTTTTTTCCATACAATCTCCAATAGATCACTTATCTTTTCATCTCCACGAGATAAGAATCCCTCTAAATATGATTTTTCTCTGAAATGCATCTTTAGAGTCGTATGTTTTGCTCTATAAAAAACATCTCTTAGGAGCTGATGTTTTCTCTCCATCTCAGCTATGTTCATCTGTTCAGCCCATTGGAATGGAGTATGAGGTTTTGGCACAAAATTAGATATACTAACTGTTATATTTAATTTTTTTGTAAATGGTTTACATGCTCTGACAACCTTCATTACCAACTCATGTATACCTTTTAGATCTTCATCGGTTTCAAAAGGCAGTCCGATCATAAAGTAAAATTTCAGACTTGACCACCCGGCTTTCACCGCTCCAACTGCCGTCTCTAAAACATCTTCCTCTGTTACCCCCTTATTAATAATATCTCTCATTCTCTGCGTTCCTGCTTCCGGTGCAAAGGTAAATCCTGTTTTTTTACCACTCTGGATCTGCTCTGCTACTTCTACAGAAAACGGATTCATCCTTAGAGAGGGAAGCCCTATACTCAAATTACTCTCACCGTATTTTTTCTGTAAATTTGATAGTAAAGGATTTATCTTACTATAATCACTACTAGATAATGAAGATAACGAAACTTCATTGTATCCAGTAGATTTCAGTGTTTTTTCTATAAGAGCTAAATTTTTCTCTAAAGTTCTCTCTCTTACAGGCCTGTACGTATATCCAGCCTGACAGAACCTACATCCTCTAGTACATCCTCTTTGAATCTCTACAGATACCCTGTCGTGAACTATCTTCACAAAAGGCACTATTTGATCAGCATAAAATTCTGTATTATCTAGATTACGAACTATAGCTTTTTTAATTTTTTTATCTCTATGCAGTTTTGGAATATATACTCCATCTATATCTTTTATCAATTCTAATTTTTCTGCCTTAGTTTTATCCTTATTTGCCACAAATATTTTTGCTATTTCCGGCATTACATCTTCTCCATCACCAATTACAAAATAATCTACAATTTTACTCATAGGAGCTGGATTTACTGTACATGTTCCCCCTGCCATAATAAGGGGATCATTTTCTGTTCTATCCTCTGCTCTAAATGGTATCCCTGCTAAATCCAGTGCATTCAATACATTGGTATAACTCATCTCATATGAAAGAGAAAAACCTACTACATCAAATTCTTTCAGCGGGGTTCTACTTTCCAACGAAAACATCGATATACTATTTTCTCTCATAATAGCTTCCATATCTTCTTGGGGAGAAAATCCCCTTTCCAATGAAAATCCATCAACTTTATTTAATATATCATATAATATTCTTATCCCCAGGTTAGACATCCCTACTTCATAGATATCTGGAAAAAATAAACACATATTTACTTTATATTCACTCTTATGGACACTGTTTACCTCATTACCCATGTATTGTACCGGTTTTTCTACTGACAGTAGATATTTTTCTATATCAATCATAATGATTTCTCCTTTATTTCTTAATTACCCTCTCTCGGCTGTCGCCACTCTCTCCCTTGACATCGTAGAAAGGAAGAGCTAGCTCTCGTCATCTATCTCCTGAAACCTCTTTAATTTTTTGTCCCCATCTACTCTATGATGGCTTAAAATTAAATCAGCCAGTTTCAAATCTATCTCTTTTAATTTTCCATATCCCAGTTTAGGATGCCTGTCCAATATTTCATCTCCTACTAAGACTTTTTTTATCCTAGTCAGAAGATATATTTTTTCCTTCCCACAATCATGTAGAAGGGCTAATTTCAGGTATTTTTCATCACTGTTTAATATGTCATCGTTCTTTACCATTTGATAAACACCCATACTATGCACTTTATCATAGTTGTCCATATCTATAAAAATATTATATTCTTCCACCGTTAAGAGTAATTTGATTTTTTCTATCTCTTCTATTTTGGGTTTTGTAAACAAATAATTTAGCCCCTGTTTTATTCTGCCCATAACACCTCTCCCAAAGTTAGATTGTCTTTATTATTATCTGTCCATGTTTTTTTCTTAAACTTTTGATATTACCGGCATTCTTTCCGATAACTTCGCCTTTTTTACTCTTAGCTACATAAAAAATATAGATATCTTTTATTTTTTCTATCTTCAAGATGTTTTCTTCTGAAATATCAGTCACATCTTCTATTATTATCTCTTCTAATTCCTTGGATAAGATCATCTTTTCCAAAGTTAGATATTTCCCCGGTAGAATTTTTTTTCCCCCAGTTAATATGTAGCCTGACATGATCCTTACTTGCTTTGGCATAAATGAGTTTCCTGAAAAAACCAAGCTTCCATTGTCGTACGATATTTCTACTCTTCTTATTTTTTCCTTTAATTTCCGTCCCTTTCCATCGGTAAACTCGCTCACATCATAGGTTCCTGTGAGCTCATCACATCTTTTTAATATCTCCTCTTCAATAGAAATAATTTTATCCACTGGGTAGCTATATCTATAGACCCTCCCTTCCATCATCTCAGGAAGAGCTAAATTTGGCAGGGTTTTTTCTATCTTTACGATCTTCATCTCATCTATTTTTTTGTTGAATTTTTCCTTTAATAAAAATTTATCTATCTTATTATTTGAATTTATATAAAGTATATTTTCTTTTGCACTTACCTGACCATCGGTTCTTCCACCTTGTTGAACTCCCTTAGCCCAAGTAACTCCTAATTCTCCTAATATCTTTATAAATTCACCTTTTACAGTTTTTTTTGTAGTATTCTCATCTTTATTTTCATCAAAAGAATGAAATTTTGTACCCCTGTATGAGATATAAAATAAATATCCAAATTTTGTTGTTTTTTCTAAACTTCTAAAGTTCATCTGTACCTCCATCATACCCCATGTTTTTTAATACCTTCACACCGCTTAATTTTTCTATAGTTTCTATATTATCCTTCAATAAAATTTCATTGGTTTCGTTTCCTCTATTGTTGAAGATAATACCCTTTATCATGATGTCGTTTCTTTTCAATGTTTCTATTGTTAATAAGGTATGGTTGATTGTCCCCAGAGAGTTATTGGCCACTACTATAACCTCTGATTTTTTCCTGTAATCTACCAAAAGATCCAAATATGTATACCTATTATTATATGGAACTAATAAACCTCCTGCACCTTCAACATACAAAATTTCACTAGTTTTATTCTCTTTATCTATCCTATTTTTTATCTCATTGATAAATATTTGTTTCCCATCTAACTCTGCTGCAATATGAGGAGACATCGGCTTTTTAAAGAAATATGTATTTATTTCTTCCGTCCCCTTTCCTAAAAGATCCGCATATTTTTTGGTATCTGATCCCTCTAAGTTTTTGCCAAAAATTTCTGATCCTGTTTCTATGGGCTTCAATGCCATAATATTTTTTTTATTTTTAAGATCTTCCTCTATTAATTTTAGAGTAACATAAGTTTTCCCAACCTCAGTACCAGTTCCTACTATAAAATAGATGTTTCCCGTACTTTCATCTCTATATCTTATTCTATGGCACTTTCTGCACCTAGGCTCATATGATTCTGTAGCTCCTACCAATACAATAGGATCATCGTAGTATGCAGGTTCCCTATCTATCAACCTTTGGGATACTGTAGCAGGGTTTCCACACACAGCACAAATAGCCTGAAATTTGTCCACATATTCAGCTCTGGCCAAAAGTTCATCCATAGGTTTAAAAGGTTCACCCCTAAAATCCTTATCTAATCCCGCTACAATTACTCTCTTTCCCATGTCAGCCAAATCTTCACAAAATTTTACAACTTCAGCACCAAAAAATTGTACTTCATCTATCCCAATTACCTGTGCATCACTGTATTTTTCAAAGAATAATTTTTTCATCCCCTCTACACTAGCAACCGGTACACCCTCTATAAAAGATTGACTATGAGAAGCTAATTTTGTATCATCATACCTCACATCACTGGCATGTTTAAAAGCTACTACTTTTTGACGTGCATATTTGGATTTTCTCAATCTCTTTATAAGTTCCTCACTCTTTCCTGAAAACATACTTCCAGTTACAACTTCTAACCATCCCATTCCTTCCGTTACTATAAATTGCAAATCTCTCACCTCATCTATATAATTAGTAACTAGTAATTAATAATTACTAATTAGTCTTTTTTAAAAACTTTATTATCTATCTTTAAAATTAAATCTATCAACGGTTTTAATCTTTCTTTTGATCTATAGATCATATGGGCATTGAAATACCCCATAACCAGTGCTCCTAATATATCAAAAGGATAATGGACTCCCTCAAATACTCGGAAAAATCCCAATATAATTCCCAACATCAGCATATTTTTTCCGATTTTTTTTGTTCCTTTAAACATAGTTAAAGACCAAGACAGTGCCAGCATAAAGGTTGTGTGATCCGAAGGAAAAGAACTGTCTGCTGTATGTTCTTTTAATATTACCCCCAATCCGTCTACAAATGGTCTAGGGTGAAGATAAAATAATCCCACTAAATGATTGAGTAAAATAGCTGAAATCATAGTAATTGTAGCATAGATCGCTTCTTTTTTATTCTGCCTTTTAATATATATATAAACTATCAATCCAATAAAAAAATAGGGTCCTTGCTCTCCTAAAAACACTCCTATTCTGTCTAAGATATCATTTTTCCCTGCAAAATTATTGACAGATAAAAACAACCATCGATTTAAACTTTCCATTATTTTTTTACTCCCCTATATTTATTTTTCTACCTATATTTATTTAAATACAGACTAAATTGTAGCACATTTTCTACCTTATTTCAATTTAGCACTTCCCTCGACAGGGTGATTTTTTTTTTCTTACATTTTTTAAATTTTCCTTCACCTTAGTTTTAAATAAGGTTTATAATAGCAGTAAAACAACATAGATAAGGGAGTCAATTTATGAATTATACACCTGTGTGACACGTTTATAAGTGAAAAGCTTATACACATTTAAAGTCAAAAAGACTATAAATGGAGAACTATAAATTTGAAAAGAGGAATGATGGAGTAACGACCTAAAACTCTTTCCCTAATACTACGATATGCGTCTATATACTTTAATGTATAGGGGTATAAAGCTCGTTAAAGTCAGTTGAGAGGTAACCCTAACATTTATTATATTTAAATGAGGAAATGCGAACCAGAGGTGGTAGAGTTACTGATAGACTGGGGGTCTATAAAGTTAATATGATGAGAATGTGATAAAATCACTGACGAAATTGCGAATGTACGGACTTCTAAACAGAAGAGTATGTGAGGTTGTGAGTAAGAATCGGTGTTATGAAAGACCTTTTAATGTTACAGGCATTAATCAAGCATACAGGCTTATAGCAATCATCTAAGTTAATATGTAAAGATAAGATTTATGGAACGTGGGAAGTGAAGGACAGTTACTTAAACAGTTAAAGCTGGGCTGGTAGATATAAAATATGTGAATATGGAAATTCTCTTATCTACATGAAAGTAGGGACACAGTACCAATGAAACTATGATAATAAACAGTGGAGGGATAGTCCCAAGTCAAGAATTAAATTAAATTAATACAATTACAATTAAATTTTTGAATGGTGGTAAACCGAGACAATAATTTTGTTTGACCGAAATAAGTAGGTGAATAACAAATGAATAAGAAAAGTATCTTTTCAGAGATAATCAAAAAGGAAAATTTTGAAGTAGCAATAGATAGAATAATAAAAAACGGTAAAAAAGCTACGGGTGTAGATAATATCACAATAAGTGAATTTATTGAAAAAACCTTAAACCCTTACCAAATAATCCTAAATAGACTGAAAGATTTTAAACCAAATGGAATTAAAAGAGTTGATATACCAAAAGGGAATGGGAAAACAAGACCTCTAGGAATACCAACAATAGAAGATAAAATCATACAGATGATGTTCAAGAACATATTAGAACCAATATGCGAAAAGAAATTTCATAATAACTCATATGGTTTTAGACCGAATAGGAGAGAGAACACGCACTTGCATGGAATAACTCTTTAATAAATATAGTTAGGCTACATTTTTGTGTAGACATAGATATTAAAGGTTTCTTCGATAATATTAACCATACAAAGTTAATAAAACAATGTATGACCATTGGAATTAAAGATATGAAAGTGATAAGTATAATTAAAGCAATGTTAAAAGCTCCAATACATTATAAAGATGGAAGGGTAGAGATACCAGATAAAGGAACTCCACAAGGAGGAATCCTAAGTCCACTTCTATCAAACATATGCTTAAATGAATTAGATTGGTGGATAAGCAATCAATGGGCAACCTTTCAAACAAAAACAAAATATGTAGTGCGATTATCAAAGGTTTCAGTATTAAAGAAAAAGTCAAACCTAACAGAAGTATACCTAATAAGATATGCAGATGACTTCAAATTAATGTGTAGAAACAGAGAAAGTGCCGAAAGAATGTTTAAAATTACCAAACAATTCTTAAATAATAGATTAAAACTTGAAATATCTAAAAAGAAATCAAAAATTGTAAATCTAAGAAATGAAAAATCTGAATTTTTAGGATTTTCAATAAAGGCAGTAAAAAATGGTAAAAAAGTAGCACACACTTGGATAAGAGATAGTGCAATAAAAAAATGCACAGAAAACTTAAGGGGAACTATTAAAAAGATACAAAAAAATCCAACTATGGAAAATGTACTACTTTATAATAGTCAAGTTAGAGGAATCCAAAATTATTACCAAATTGTTACTCATATATCAAAAAGTCTAAGAAAAATAGGATATAAAACAGATAGAATAGCATACAACAGACTAAGATATATAGCTAAGATAAATCATAAGGATGAGCAATACAGAGAAAGGTTCAAGGGATTCAATTTTAAAACTTGGAGTGTAAATAACATAACTCTTTTTTCAATACAAGCAATGAAATGCAGAAATCCAATGTCATTTTCAAATAAAGCACCTAAGAAACTTATGATAAAACAAGATAAAAAGATTGAAGTTGAAAAACTTTATGAAAAAATATCAAGTGAAAATAGTAAAGAATATAATAAGGATTGGAACGCAAAAAGAGCTGTATTATATCACCGAGAAAATTGTATCTGCTATGTAACAGGGGAATATGTGAAACATAATGAATTTGCAATACATCACATAATTCCGAGAGAATATGGAGGTAAAGATGATCTTGAGAACTTAATAATACTCAAGAAAGAAATCCATATTGAGCTATATAAAAAGAACCCTAGCTTTAGTAATCCTAAATTTGATGAACTTAGAAAAGAAATTCTAAATTGTAAAAATTAATAAACGTAATCTTGATGGAACGCCGTATGAGATGAAAGTCTCACGTACGGTGTGGAGCAGAGGAAAAGGTAGAGATAACTTCAAAGTCTTACCTATTGCTATATTTAAACAACTGGTTACCAGTGATGGAAGATCCTGCAAAATACTTCTCAACTCCACCAATAACACTTATCTGGAGATTACAAGAAGTAATTGCTCTAATGAAGAAGGAGGGAATAGAGGCTAGATATGACAGACACATAAGAAACGCCAAAGCCTTTTCTGAAGGTGTGGTTGCAATGGGATACTCTATGTTCGTTGAAAAAGAAGAAGAGAGAACTTGCTCATTGGCTAATATCAAGTACCCTGAAGGAGTGGAGATCGATGACGCCTTATTCAGAGAGACCCTCTATAAGAATGGTGTAGATATTGCCAGTGGATATGAATCACACCTGGGACAAATAATCAGAATATCTCACATGGGTAATGTTGATGCTAAGGTACTTGAGATTGTATTGGATAAATTAGAAGAAACTATGATTGAATTAAATATTCCAGTAGTAGCTGGAAGAGGGAAAGAGGCCTTTAAGAGAGTTCTCAATAATAAAATTTAAAGATTGATACTAAAATTAAAAGGAGGGGCTGTTGCAAGTTTTGTGTAAACTCTAAAAATTAATGTAAAACTTTTATAAAAAGAGGAGTAATAATTGGGGCTGTTGCAAGTTTTGTGTAAACTCTAAAAATTAATGTAAAACTTTTATAAAAAGAGGAGTAATAATTCTTTAATTATTGCTTCTCGTTTTTAATATATTAGAACTTTATTTTTTGTATGTCAATAGCAGAGCCTA
>NZ_JBAHZY010000045.1:0-33274 GCF_037132775.1 Psychrilyobacter sp. | reverse complement strand
GATAAGTGTAACAAGACCCCATACAAACATATAAGAACCTAAAGCAATATGGTCAGTTGCCAGATATCCTGCGTTGTTTAACATTAAAATTCCTGCTAATGTCCACCAGAAAGCTCCATAAGAAGTAAATGCTGTAGCTCCAAATGTGTTTCCTTTTTTGTTTTCTTGGATACCTGCAATTATTTGTGCAAATCCTCCATAAAAAAGTCCCATCATCAAGATCATATTATTCATTTCAAATAAACCTGCGTTGTGTAAATTTAATAACAAAGTTGTAACTCCAAACCCTAGAAGTCCTAAAGGCGCTGGATTAGCCGTAGTATCTTTAACTATTCTTTCCATTTTTATTTCGCCCCCCTATATTATGATTTTACAGGAAATTATACCATTTTTGAAGATAGAACAACTTTAGTTATATCGATTAAACCTTTTTTATATTCTTATTAAAGAGAGAATATAGTTTTATTTAAAAAGATATGATAAGATATTTTTAAATTGATATATAATCCACTCTGTAAAGACCGATAATATATTGATATAAAATTTAAAGCCGAAGGAGCTAAAATGAAAGAATTAAAATCATTTATAAAGTATTATAAATACTATCTCAAACTATTAATATTTACATTGACTTGTGCTATCTTACTTGCACTCTTGGATCTAGTTTTCCCAAAAATAATTCAAATAGTAATAGATAAAATAATTCCGGGAAAAGACTTAAAAACATTTTATTATATATCTGGTGGATTGATAGTCATGTATTTGCTAAGATATGTCGTCAGCTATTTCCAGCTATACTATGGAAATATCCTAGGGATCAAGATAGAGACCCAAATGAGAAAAGAGTTGTTTACCCATATTCAAAAGTTATCTTTTAGTTATTTTGATAACAATAAAACAGGGGTAATCATGTCAAAACTAGTCAACGATCTTGGTGAAATATCGCAGTTAGCTAACCATGGACCTGTAGACTTATTTATCGCTATAATTAGATTGCTAGGAGCATTTATATTGATGATCACCTTAAATGTGAAACTGACCTTGGTTATATTTTCAGTTCTTCCATTTATGATATATTTTTCTGTTACTCAAAAATGGAAGATGAAATTGGCATTTATGAAGACTAGAAAAAAAATAGCAGGGATAAACTCCTGTGCAGAAGAAAGTATTGGTGGAGTTAGGATAGTAAAGTTATTTAACAATGAAAATTATGAGATAGATAAATTTGAGAAAAAAAATCAGGAGTTTCAAGAGGCTAAAAAAGAAACGTATAAAACTACCGCTGTTTTCTTTTCAGGAATCCATATATTTATGAACCTTATGCAATTCATAGTGGTGTTTTATGGAGGTTATTTAATAATGCATGGGGAGTTGACCTATGGTATTTTAATTAGTTTTTTATTATATTCCTATAGATTTATGGAACCTATTAGAAAGATGATGATCTTAGTTCAAAGTTATCAAAAAGGAATGGCAGGGTATAGAAGATTTCAGGAGATGATGGGTATAATTCCAGAGATAGAAGATATAGAAAATCCAATAATTCTAGGAGAAATAAAGGGGGATATTGAACTAAAAGATGTGAATTTTTCCTATAATAAATTATCTGAAGAATTGGATGAAAATTCGCCATTAATTTTAAATGAATTTAATTTAAAAATAAAATCTGGAGAAAATATAGCCATAGTTGGATCTAGTGGTGTAGGGAAATCAACGATTTCAAATCTAATCCCAAGGTTTTATGACATTAATTCTGGAAGTATCACTATAGATGGAATAGAGATAAGCGATATAAAGTTAAGTTCCCTCCGGGGAAATATAGGAATTGTACCCCAAGAGGCATTTTTATTCGGGGGAACTATAGGAGAGAATATAAGGTATGGAAGGTTAGATGCAACGAGAGATGAATTGATAGAAGCATCTAAAAAAGCTAATATATATGAATTTATAAATGATCTACCAAAAGGACTTGATACCTTGGTAGGAGAAAGAGGGGTCAAACTTTCAGGAGGACAAAAACAAAGG
The DNA here is from genome assembly GCF_037132775.1 of Psychrilyobacter sp. Lineage (GTDB taxonomy): Bacteria > Fusobacteriota > Fusobacteriia > Fusobacteriales > Fusobacteriaceae > Psychrilyobacter. The sequence continues at coordinate 31,249 of NZ_JBAHZY010000045.1, read as the reverse complement.
ATATCTATAGCTAGGGTATTTTTGAAAAATCCTAAGATATTAATATTGGATGAGGCTACGGCATCCTTAGATAATATTACAGAAAAACTCATCCAGGAAGCTCTTATGAAATTATCTAAAGACAGAACCACCATAACTATAGCTCATAGACTGTCCACTATTATAAATTCTGATAGAATTGTGGTTATGGATAAAGAAGGTGTAGTCGAAACCGGAACACATGAAGAACTATTAAAATTAAAAGGATCATATGCCAAGCTTTATCGATAAATAGTTAGTGAGGATTTGTAGGTTAAAAGTATTTATGAAATATTAAAAAAAATTAATTTTTAATCAATAGAATTAAGACTGAATTAAAAAAAATACATTGTAAAAAAAAAGCAAACATGGTATAAATTTAGTAATAATTTAATAAAATAAAATCTTGGTTCGAATCATATCGATTAAAAGGGAAGTGGGTGAAAATCCTACACGGTCCCGCCACTGTAAGACGAACGAAAATAGCATACCACTGAAGTGATTTGGGAAGGGCTATGAGTAGGATGAAGTCAAGTCAGGAGACCTGCCAGATTTATTTTTACGAACTTGCGAGGACGAGTATGTAGACATTTGTATGTTGGTATATAAAATGTTTAAGCTCCTAAGTTTTAGGGGCTTTTTTATTATCTGGATGCAACGTCGCGTTGCTTTATTCTCAAAATTAATTTAGGAGGAGAAAAAAATGAAAAAAATGTTAGTTGTGTTGGTAATGTTGGTAATGGGTATCTCATTGTTTGCTAATGGAGTAAGAACAAATGATTTTGATCTGAAAAAAGGAGAGAAAAAAGCAATAATGTTGGTAAGTTTTGGAACAACTTTTCCCGAAACTAGGGAAAAAACTATAGGTGCATTGGAAAAAGAATTTAAAGCTGATTATCCAGATTTTAAAGTAGTTACTGCTTTTACATCTAGAATAATTATGAGAAGAATCAAAGAAAATGAGGGGATTACTTATGACAATCCCAGTGAAGCATTGAAAAAATTAAAAAAAGACGGATATACCCATGTATTGGTACAAGGGACCCTTATTTTGAATGCTGTTGAATCTGAAACATTAAAAACGGAAGTGGAAGAATATAAGGGTGACTTTAAGGTGTTAAAAGTGAGTACTCCTTTACTTACTAGTGTAGATGATTATAAAGAGGTTGTTAAAGCATTAAAACCAACTTATAAAAATTTAAAGGGAAATGAAGCCGTGGTATTTATCGGACATGGTACCCATCATCCTGGAAACTCTGCATATTCTATGTTGGAGCATGTATTCCAACAAAAAGGGATTAAAAATGTATTTTTAGGAACTGTGGAGGGTTATCCTGCATTGGATGATGTTATTGCTAGTTTAAAGGAAGCTAAAATTAAAAAAGTAGAATTATATCCATTTATGATCGTAGCAGGAGATCATGCAAACAATGATATCGCTGTAGATATGAAAGAAGAGTTAGAAAAAAATGGATTCACTGTAAAAACTCACTTGGTTGGATTAGGAGAAAATGAAGAAATTAGACAGATATATGTTGAACATGCAAAATTTGCATTGACTCATAAAGAGGAAAACATGTTAGCGAAAAAGAAAGAATATGCAAACGGGAAGCAACCACTTTAACTTATGAAAAAATATTTTAAATTATGGACAACAATTGGAATAATATTATTAATTCTTTCAATATTCTTCTACCTTCAAATGGGATATATAAAAATACCATTAAAGGAAGTGCTAGAGAGTATAAAAGGTGGGGAGGGATCTCCTAATTGGTATATTATCCATGAAGTGAGATTACCGAGGATACTCACTTCGATCTTAATAGGTTCAATTTTATCCATGTGTGGATTGATATTTCAAGGGGTTTTATTAAACCCCTTGGCTGATCCATATACATTGGGAATATCTAGTGGTGCTTCATTTGGTGCAGCACTTGCTATAGTTTTAAACATAACAATTTTTGGAATATTTAGTACACACATAATATCGTTTATTTTTGCGATACTTTGTTTGATGGTCGTTATCAAAATGGGATCTTTTGAGAGAAAGATGAACCCTACTTCTATAATATTAGGAGGGATAATAATCGGTGCTTTCTTTTCTGCAGGACTTAGTTTTCTAAAATATTTAGCTGATGAAGGGGTAGGTGCCATTATATTTTGGTTACTTGGAAGCTTTACTGGGAAATCCTGGATGGAAGTCAATATTTTAAGTGTAATATGGGTCTTTGGGTTCGTATTTTTTTGTTATTATGCAGAAGATTTAAATATACTGGCACTGGGAGAAAAGAGTGCTATCTCTTTAGGAATCAATCCTAGTAAAATCAGAAGGATATTGTTAGTTGTTAGTTCTATCTTGTCGGCAGTGGCAGTTTCCACTTGCGGAATAATAGGATTTGTGGGGCTAGTAGTACCTCATCTTCTCAGGTTTATCATGGGAACAGACAATAAAAAGTTGATTATAGGTTGCGCTATATGGGGTGGTGTCATCATGGGAGCTGCTGATAATGTAGTTCGTGTAGTATTACCAAATGATATTCCTGTAGGAGTAATCACATCACTTATAGGAGCACCTTTCTTTGCTCTGATTTTTAGGAAAAAGATGGGGGGAGGAAATCTGAGATGATAGATATAAAAAAAATAAATTATTCTATAGATGGAACTCAAATTTTAGATAACCTATCTTTTAAATTTAAAAAAGGTAAATTTTATGGGATATTAGGACCAAATGGAAGTGGAAAGACTACTTTTTTGGATATTTTAAGTGGGTATAAAAATGCTCCTAATTCTGAAATCTATATAGATAATAAGGAATTAAAAGAATATTCTCATTTTAAGTTAGCAAAAAAAATTGCAATAGTACCACAAAAATTTGATATAGTATTTCCCTTTTCTGTTTCAGATATATTAGAGATGGGAAGATACCCCTATAAGAAAAAGTTTTTTAGTCTTCAGAAGGAAGATTATGAGATTATCGACAAGGTAGTAAAAGAAATAGGATTAGAAGAATTTTTGGATAAAGAAATAACTACCCTTAGTGGCGGTGAGGAACAGAGAGTAATATTTGGAAAGGCACTCATTCAGACAACACCTATCTTATTTTTAGATGAGTCAACTTCGAATTTGGATCCTTATTATTCCCATACTTTACTGAGCTTAGTAAGAAAAAGAGTGGTAGAAGAACAAACTACAGTTATAGGAGTATTTCACGACTTTAATTTAGCTTCGCTTTATTGTGATGAAATCCTCTTATTAGAGAAAGGAAGAATTGTAACGAGTGGAAAAACTCAAGATGTGCTTAATTCAAAAGAGTTAGAAAAAGTATTTAAAATAGGATGGGAAAAATATAAAACAGAAAAGAACACATTTATATTCCCAAAATTAGGGGGCGGTTTAGAGTGATTAAAATAATAAAATTATTATCGATCTTTATTTTTATGACACAGCTATCCTTTACTTCTAATACAGTGGTAGTAAGTGAATCTGGAAAAACTGTAGATCTGACAAAACCTCATATGAGGATAATATCTCTCTATGGAGCTCACACAGATGTCTTGATAGATATAGGAGCAAGAGAAAATTTAATAGGCGTCGATAAAAGTAGTGCAGACCTCGGGATAGAATTATTTTCTTCTAAGGATAGTATAGAAAAATTTCTATCTGCAAGGCCAGATTTAATCTTAATAAGACCAATGATCAGAGATAGATTTAGTGGATTAGTAAGAGCATTAAAAAATGCAAATTTGACTGTAGTAACTATAAAACCTACAAAATTTGAGGGATTAGATAACTACTGGCTGACATTAGGAAGATTGAGTGGATATGAAAAGGAAGCTATTCAATATACAGATGATTTTCATATGAAATTAGCCAAATTAAAGAAAAAAGCTGATTCTATACCTATCAATGAAAGAAAAACAGTGTTTTTTGAGGCCAGACACAAAACCAATCAAACAACTTCGTTAGAAGGGATACCAGCTTATATATTAGGAGTATTAGATATAAATAATATAGCCTATGATGCTACTCCTACAAAAAAAGGATCCAGTGTAGCTAATTTCCCCAAAGAGTTATTACTTGCTCGTGGGGAAAAGATAGATATATATTTAGCACAATATGGAGCTATGAACAGGCCCACTGTAGATATAATAAAAAAAGCTCCAGGTTATAAAGCAATAAGGGCAATAAGGGAAGGAAAAATATATATAATAGATGAATATGATGTATCGAGGCCAACAAACGGATTATTAGACGGGATAAAAGAAATTGGACATATTGTCTATCCAAAATATTTTTAATAGGGGGATAAAATGAGTTATGTAAAGAAGCCTATGGCAATTGAAAATAAGAGTTTTGAGATAATTACCGAGGAATTAGGAGAAAAAGTAAAGGAATTTACAGAAGATGAATTAAAGATAGTAAAAAGACTAATCCACACTACTGCTGATTTTGAGTATGCTGATATAGTAGAGATATCAAAAGATGCAATAGAGAGTGGGAAAAAATCTATTGCAGAGGGAAATAAGATCTATTGTGACACCAATATGATTGTAAATGGTCTGAGTAAAAAAACAATGGAAAAATGGAATGTAAGTGCATATTGTTTAGTTTCAGATGATGAAGTAGTAAGAGAAGCAAAGGAAAGAGGATTAACTCGTTCTATAGTTGGAATGGAAAAAGCAATGAAAGATGAGAAAACAAAGATATTCTTGATTGGAAACGCTCCTACAGCTTTATTCACATTGATGGAAGCTATTGAAAAAGGTTATAGACCCCACCTTGTAGTTGGAGTACCAGTTGGATTTGTAGGAGCTGAAGATTCTAAAGAAAGATTGAGAGAACTGGATATTCCTTATATTGTAACTAGGGGTAGAAAGGGTGGAAGTACAGTTGCAGTAGCTACATTCCACGGAATATTATACGATATGTATGATAGAAAAGGGTTTTTAGGAGAATGATTTTAATATGCAGTTAGACAAGTTTACAGTACACGATGGTAAAAAACTAAGGTATGGATATACCACTGGTTCTACTAGTGCAGGAGCTTGTAAGAGTGCTGTAGAAGTATATTTCAACTGTGAAGATATATCAACAATAGGAATAGAGACTCCTAAAGGTTGGGATTTAGACTTAGATATTAATACTTTAGATGTGGGATCGCTAAAAGAAGATGATATTAGATATAAAAATAGAAGATATGTAAAAACTAGTATCATAAAAGATGGCGGGGATGACCCTGATGCTACTCACTTAATAGAGATATTTGCGACAATAAGGGAATTGGACGAATCTAAAGAAATAAAAGATACAGGTGACAATTTCATCAATAAGAAAAAAACTATATCTCTACGGGGTGGTGTAGGAGTAGGTCGTGTTACAAAAAAAGGATTACAGGTAGCCATAGGAAAACCTGCGATCAATCTCGTACCTTTAAAAACTATATTTTACGAGGTGGAAAAAGTGCTTCCCCAAGGGAAAAAAATAGAACTGACTATAGATATTCCTACAGGGGAAAAAGTAGGGCAGAAAACATTCAATCCTAAACTGGGAATACTAGGTGGAATATCAATATTAGGAACTACTGGGATAGTAAAACCAATGTCAGAAGAAGCCTTTAAGGATTCTATAGTAATAGAGATGAAGATGCTAGTAGAAGAATACCCTGAAGACACAATAATTATTACTCCTGGGAACTATGGGAAGAAATTTTTGGTAGAAGAATTGGGGATAGAACCTAAAAAAATACTTATTATCAGTAATTTTATGGGGTTTATTTTGGATAATATAAAAGTCTTGGGGTATAAAAAAATAGTCTTAGTAGGGCATATAGGAAAACTCATCAAGGTAGCCGGCGGAATTTTCCATACCCATTCAAAGGTAGCCGATGGACGAATGGAAATATTAGGAGCCAATGCCCTGTTGGCTGGAGAAACACCAGAAGATGTAATTAAAATTATAGAAGCTAATACTACAGAAGAGGGCTTATCCTATTTGAAATTAAAGGCGACCAATAAAACAATTGCAGAAAAAATCAAGCAGAAATGTGAGAAGAGAGTTTTCGATGAAGTAGAGGTGGAGGTGTTGACTTTTTCTTTTGATCATGGGGAGTTGGGCAGAACAGAAGGGTTTAATAGGATGGTAGATAAGTATATGGAGAACAAGTATGAAGAAAATTAATATATTGGGGCTAGGCCCTGGGAATAAAAAATATGTCCTTCCTATCACTAAAGAATATATAAAAAAATCCGATATATTGATCGGAGGCAGGAGAAATATAGAATCTTTAGGAGGACTTGCGGAGGGAAAAGAAATCCGGTATATAGACAGGTATTTAGATCAATTATCTATCTATATCAAAGATAATAGGGATAAAAAAATCTCTCTTATAGTTTCTGGGGATTCAGGATTTTATAGTATGGTTCCATTTATGAAAAAATATTTTGAGGTAGAAGAACTAAATATTATTTCAGGGATCTCCTCCACGCAGTATATGTTTGCTACTATAGGTTTTTCCTATGAAAATACTTTTATAGGTAGTGTCCACGGTAGGCACTGTGATTACCTTACTCCTATAAAAGCAGGAAAAAAAGCAGGGCTTCTTACAGATAATAAAACTACTCCCCAAGTAATCGCACAAAATTTATTAGAAAACCAAATAAAAGGGACGATCTTTGTCGGAGAAAGACTCAGTTATGACGACGAAAGAATAACAACTATGAGTTTAGAAGAGATGGCAGGTCTAAAAATTATTTTTGATATAAATGTGGTCATAGTAATACCTGAGACTCTATGATAGGAAAAGGGGGAAAAGATAATGTTTCATATAGAAGATAAAGAATTTATCCGCGGAAAAGTACCTATGACTAAGCAAGAAGTCAGGTGTATATCCATAGCAAAGTTAGATTTAAAAGAAGATAGTATCTTAATCGATGTAGGAGCAGGATCTGGGAGTGTTGGAATAGAGGTTACTAACTTTACACCAAAAGGTAAGGTCTTTGGAATAGAGGTAAATCCCGATGGAATAGAAGTAATTAAACAAAATCTAGAAAAATTTAGTGTTACAAACTATGAACTGATAGAGGGATTGGCTCCTAGTGATATTCCTCAAATAGAAGTAGACAGGATGTTTATAGGTGGATCTAAGGGAAATTTAGATACTATATTAGAATGGTTTTTATGTCATTCTAAAGAAGAAGCAAAGGTAGTTATAAATACTATAACCTTAGAAAGTCTAGGGGAAGCTATGAAAGGTTTAGAAAAACTGAAATTTTGTGAGATAGAAGTAATTAATATAAATATAGCAAGAAATAAAAAAATAGGTAGATACAATATGATGATGGGTGAAAATCCAATATATATTATATCGGCCAAAAGGAGTAAATAAAAAATGGCAAAATTATATGGAATAGGTGTAGGTGTAGGAGATCCAGAGATGTTAACAATGAAGGCGGTAAGAGCATTAGGAAAATCTGATGTAGTTATTTTACCCCGTGCGAATACAAAGAACTATAGTACAGCATTTGAGATAGCAAAAGGATATATGAAAGAGGATATAGAAAAGGTATTTTTAGACTTTACAACTGTAGATAATGATAAGATACGTGGAGATGATAGAATCGAATATTGCAAGATAGTAAATAAATTGGTAAAAGAAGGGAAAACTATAGCGTTTATAACTATAGGAGATCCTATGACTCTTAGTACGTTTGTATACGCAATGGAATTATTAGAGGATAAAATAGAGGTAGAATCAATTCCTGGAATCACTTCATTTGCTTCTGTAACTTCTAGATTAAGAACTCCATTATTAATGGGGGATGAAACTCTAAAAGTAGTACCTATTGCAAAAAATACAGATTTAGTAAAAGAAATAGAATCTGCAGATAACGTAGTATTTATGAAAGTAACAAGAAACTTAGAAAGATTAAAGGAAGCATTTAGAGAAACTGGAAACATGGAAAATGTAGTATTAATCTCTAACTGTGGAAAAGACTCAGAAAAAATATACTATGATTTAGAAAACGTTACTCGTGATGATATCTCATATTTTACAACAATATTACTTAAAAAAGGTGGTGTAAGACAATGGCAAAAGTATACTTCATAGGAGCAGGTCCCGGAGACCCCGAATTAATCACAGTAAAAGGTCAAAGACTAGTAATGGAAGCTGATGTAATCATATACGCAGGTTCGCTAGTACCAAGACAAGTAATAGAATGTCATAAAGAAGGAGCAGAGATATATAACAGTGCTTCTATGAATTTAGATGAAGTAATAGACGTAACAGTAAAAGCTATAGACGATGGTAAGATGGTAGCTAGAGTACATACAGGAGACCCTGCTATCTTCGGAGCTCATAGAGAACAAATGGATATACTAGCTAGCCACAATATAGAATTTGACGTTATTCCTGGAGTTAGTTCATTCCTAGCGTCAGCAGCAGCTATAAAAAAAGAATTTACTCTTCCAGATGTATCTCAAACAGTTATCTGTACAAGAATGGAAGGAAGAACACCTGTACCAGAATTAGAAAAGTTAGAATTACTAGCTGCTCATAAAACATCTATGGCAATATTTTTATCGGTACAGATGATAGATAAGGTAGTGGCACAATTATTATCTCACTATGATTTAGATACACCAGTAGCAGTAATCCAAAGAGCGACTTGGGAAGATCAAAAAATAGTAATGGGGACATTAGAAAATATAGCAGAAAGAGTAGAAAAAGCAAATATCACAAAAACAGCTCAAATTTTAGTGGGAAGATTTATGGGTGATGAATACTCAAAATCAAAATTATATGACAAGCATTTTACCCATGAATATAGAGAAGGAATAAAGTAACGGGAGATGAGTTATGAGACTAGCTATTATCACACTAACTAAAAAAGCTAGGGGAAAAGGGCTTGAGATAAAAGAATTACTTGCTCCTACAAATAGATTTAAAACTATAGATGTTTTTACCTTATCAAAATATAGTGATGATAAAACTATCCCTATGGATAAAGGATTTAAAGATACAGTATCTAAAATATTTAATTCTTATGATAGTTTATATTTTATCATGGCAAGTGGGATAGTGGTGAGAACTATAGCTCCCCTCTTAAAAAGTAAGGATGTAGATCCCGCTGTAATCACAAGTGATGAAGATGGAAAGTTTATTGTGTCACTACTTTCTGGTCATTTAGGAGGAGCTAATGAACTGGCTTCCCTAATAGCAGAAAATATAGGTGGGATACCTATTATCTCTACAGCTTCAGATGTGTCAGGAAGTATAGCAGTAGATACTATAGCTATGAAACTAAAAGCACACCTAAGAGATCTTGAGAGTGCCAAAGATCTTACCGCTCTTATAGTCAATGGTGAGAGGGTAGAACTGAAACTGCCAAAGAATATGGTAGTTGATATAGATTCTCTTAATTCTGAGAAAACAAAATATGTAAAAAAAGATACAGCAGGAATAGTGGTTGTGTCTAATAGGCAGAATGTTATGATGACACAGATAATTCCTAAAAATATAATATTAGGGATTGGGTGTAGGAGAGACACAACTGCTGAAACTATATTAGATGCTATAGAACTAACTATGAAAGAATGCAACATTCATATGGATAGTATAAAACATCTTGCTACTGTAGATGTAAAAGCAGATGAGATTGGATTATTAGAGATCTGTGACAGGTTAGATAAAAAATTAATAGTTATAGATAGAGATCAGATAAAGCCTATTCAGGATAATTATGAAGGATCTGATTTTGTAGAAAAAACTATAGGTGTGAGATGTGTATCGGCTCCTGTAGCATATCTGTCTAGCAATAAAAGTGGTAGATTTATAAAAGAGAAGAAAAGATATAATGGTGTAACAGTATCAATATATGAAGAATCGAAATGAAGTCCGTTAAGGGTGTCACCCTTAACGGACTCCATTTCGATTCACGGGTATCAAAATTAGATGTAACTAAATCTAATTTTAAATATGAATCTGAAAAAGAAAACTCCGTGAAACTCTGGGCTAGATCTCAGTGTATCTCTGCGTTGATAGATTGTCTTAGTGAATAATACACGATTGTTGTCAGTGTCAAAATAGAGTTTTAAAGCAAAGTAAAGTACATAATTAAGTAATAAATTTGGAGGCAAAATAATGGAAGGTAAAATATATGTAGTTGGAATGGGACCTGGAAACAAAGATAATATGAGTTTTAAAGCCTTTGATTCTATGAAAAAATCAGATATATTAATTGGACATAAAACATATATTTCATTGGTAGAAGATATGTTTCCTGAAAAGGAATTAATCAGATCTGCTATGAAAAAAGAAGTAGATAGATGTAACGAGACATTAAAACTAGCTGAAAGTGGAAAAATTGTATCTTTGATTAGTAGTGGAGAATCTGGTGTCTATGGGATGGCAGGAATTATGTTAGAAGTAGCTTCAGATAGTGATATCGAAGTAGAAGTAGTAGCAGGAATTACAGCTTCTAATGCTGGAGCAAGTGTTGTAGGAGCACCTATAATGCACGATCACGCAACTATTAGTTTGAGTGATCTATTAACTGATTGGGATTTAATAACAAAGAGGATAGATTTAGCTTCACAAGGTGATTTTGTAATTTCATACTACAATCCTAAGAGTTTTTCTAGAACTACTCAAATTGTAGAAGCAAGAGAGATCATGTTAAGACATAAAAGTAAAGATACACCTGTAGCAATCGTAAGAAATGCAAAAAGAGATGGAGAAGAATATGTTATCACTACATTAGAAGATATGTTAAATCATGAAATAAATATGTTCACTGTGGTAATAGTAGGAAACTCTAAAACTTATGTAAAAAATAATAAAATGATCACACCTAGAGGATATAAACTTTGATCTTACTTGCTGGAGGGACTAAAGATTCTAGATTAATAGCTGAAAAGCTTTTGAAGGATAATCACAAGATCATAGTGACTACAGCTACAGAATACGGAGGTCAATTGATCTCCCATCTAGACTTAGAAGTAAGAGTTGCAAAACTCGATCTAGAAGGTCTTGAAAAGCTAGCTAATGAGATGAATATAAGCGAGATTGTAGATGCTACCCATCCATATGCTATTGAGATTTCCAATAACTTATTAAAATTATCAACAATCATGAGCATACCCTATTATAGATATGAAAGAAGTATGTTAGAATATGAAAAAGAAAATAGTTTTTATGATCTACAAGAATTGATTAATTTTTTAGAGGGAGTAAGGGGAAATATATTACTTACTTTAGGGAGTAATAATATCCATAGATTTAAAGACTTAAAAAATAAAAGATCTATCTATATAAGAGCACTACCTACTGAATACGCCATAAAAAAATGCGAGGATGCAGGATTTAAACCCTCTCAAATATTAGGTCTCCAAGGCCCATTTAGTACTGCCTTTAATGAATCTATCTATAAAAATTATGATATAAAATATGTTGTGACCAAGGAGAGCGGTGCTACAGGTGGTGAGTTGGAAAAAGTAGAAGCTGCTAAGAATTTAGGAGTAAATGTGGTAGTTTTGAAAAGACCCACAGTTCAGTATAGAAACCTTTATAATGAGATAGATGATCTGATAGGAGCAATTAAATGAGAGTTGAAAATATAATATTGACTGGATTTATTTTAGATTTAGTATTTGGAGATCCCAGGAGTTTGTTACATCCAGTGGTGGTAATAGGTAGAATCATTACTTTTTTAGAAAAAATATTATATAAGTATAAGAAAATAGGCGGAATAATACTAAATATAATAGTTGTAGGATTGACTATAGGTGTAACATATCTAATTTCGGGTTATTTAGAGATAATTGAGATCTACTTGATATATACTATATTTGCCACAAGGTCGCTAGCTCTTGAAGGAGTGAAGGTATTTAATATATTGAAGAAAAAAGATATGCAGTTGGCAAGAAAGGAACTCTCCTACTTAGTTAGTCGTGACACAGGCTATATGCAGGAAAAAGATATAGTCAGAAGCATCATGGAAACTATCTCTGAAAATACAGTGGATGGGATAATATCACCGTTATTTTTTATGACAGTAGGATACTTGATTGCACCAAATACTCCACTGGGAGTGGCTCTAGCAATGGGATACAAGGCCATAAATACACTTGATTCCATGGTGGGATATAAAAATAAAAAATATAAAGATTTTGGATGGTTTTCAGCTCGTGTAGATGACGTGGCAAACATTATTCCGGCTAGATTGACAGGAGCAGTACTTATTCCTGTATCAGCACTCTTCTTCGGATATGATTTTAAAAATTCATGGAAGGTATTTTTCAGAGATAGATATAAGCATGCCAGTCCAAATTCAGCACAATCTGAATCAGCTGTAGCAGGAGCGTTGGGTGTCCAATTTGGTGGAGCTACCAGTTATTTTGGAAGATTAATAGAAAAACCTACAATAGGGGATAAGAAAAAGGAATTTGAATTGAAGGATATAAAAAGAAATATTAAACTCATGTATGGATCATCTATACTAGGTATGGGAATGGCATATGCTCTGCTCAGACTAATATAGTTTAAATTAAAAAAAAAAAATTATTTTGATATAGATATAAAAATGAGAATGGAAATATAGTGGCTATAATTTATGGTGAAAGGTTAGAGGAAGGGAGAAGATAACTATGGAGCTACATGGGGGAAATATATATAAATTAAAAAGGGAAAAAGGGATAGAGGTGCTGGATTACAGTGCTAATATCAATCCTCTGGGTCTATCTGATAGATTAAAGGAGGCGGTAATTGAAAACTTATCCATCCTTGAAAAGTATCCTGATCCAGATTATTTAGAGATGAAAAAAATAATTGCAGATTATAATGGTATAGGGATAGATAATATTGTAGTAGGTAACGGAGCTACAGAGATCATGTTCTTATATGCTAAGTGTTTAAAACCTAGAAAGGTGCTTATAATATCTCCTACATTTGCAGAGTATGAAAGAGCATTAAAATCAACAGATTGCGATGTTGAATATTTTCAGTTGAGGGAAGATGAAGAGTTTATATTAAATATACCGAGATTAAAGGAAACTTTAGATGAGACTTATGATCTACTGGTAGTGTGCAATCCCAACAATCCTACAGGTAAATTTATAAAAAAAGATACCTTAGATGACCTAGCAAAATTTTGCCTGACAAAAGATACTAAGATCTTATTAGATGAAGCTTTTATAGAGTTTGTAGAGGGGAATTTGAGTGAATCTATATTGGAATATAGAAATGAAAATGTATTTATTGTTAGAGCACTAACAAAGTTCTTTGCTATTCCTGGTCTAAGATTAGGATATGGAATAACTTTTGATAGTGAACTGAAAGAAAAAATAGAGTCATCTAGGGAACCTTGGAGTGTAAATGCCATAGCAGAATTAGCAACTAAGGTTTTATTGGAAGACAGTGAATATATAGAAAAGTCAGAAAATTGGATAAGAAAAGAGAAAGAATATATGTATAGGGAACTTTGTAATATAGAAGGGATAAAACCATATAAAACAGAATCAAATTTTATATTGGTAAAATTGATAAATGGTATGGAAGTAGAAGAGTTTAGGGAAAAAATGATTTCATTGGGAGTATTGGTTAGAAATGCCAGTAATTTTAATTATTTAGATAATAGTTATTTTCGTTTAGCAATAAAAGATAGAGAAAACAACAGAAAGGTTTTGAGGTGTGTAGAGGATACAATTAGCTAGTTTTTACGTATTAGGTGTTACTTATGAAGATTTATCCCTTGTTCAAAGAGAAGAAGTGGTAAAAAAAGGGTCACGAAAGATTTTGGATAGATTATTGGAAATCGGAAAGATCGACGGGTATATACTCCTTGAGACTTGCCTTAGAATTGAAATCTATCTTGAGACAGCTGATATAGAAGGGGTAAAAGAAGAGTTAAATATAGATGTTTTTTCCATAGAGAAAAATGGAATTATAGGAATAGAGTATCTATTCCAAGTAATATGTGGATTTCACTCTATTATAAAGGGAGAAGATCACATCTTATCTCAAATAAAAAATAGTTACTTAAAGGAATTAGAAAGAAAAAATACGACTAAAAATATGAATGTTATTTTTAATAAAGCTATTGAACTAGGAAAAAAATTCAGACATAAGAGCCAAATTTCTAAAAACGCTCTATCCTTAGAAGCTATTGCGTTAAAATTTATAAAAAGTCACTTTGATGACTTAGAAAATCAAAGGATTTTAATAGTTGGAACAGGAGAGATGGCAGTATCTGTACTCGATATATTTACTAGAAATAACATTAACAATATTGTAATGACAAATAGAAGTAATAAAAGAGTCATAGAGTTACAAAAAGAATACCAGGTGGATGCTATAGATTTCAAAGACAGGTATTTAGAGATTGAAAGGTCACAAATTATAATAAGTGCAACAGCAGCTCACCATATTATCCTGGAAAGCTCAATGAGGGAAGGATTAGGAGCAATGGGTGATAAGATCTTTTTAGACTTGGGACTACCTAGAGATATAGATGTAGAGATAGAAAAACACGAGAATATAAAGCTATACAATCTTGATCATCTGTGGGATGTTATAGGGGAAATGAAGCAAATAGAAGTCACCTTCTAGATAAATATGAATACTTATTAAGTGACCAGTTAGATAAATTAATAAAACATTTTGAATTCAAGGAGAGAAATCAGTGCAAAAGCAAATTATTATTGGAACAAGAGCTAGTATCTTAGCAGTAGCTCAAGCAGAACTAACAAAAAGAAAATTATTAGAAATAGATAGCTCTCTAGATGTTGTGATAAAAAAAATCATTACTAGTGGAGATAAAGATCAAAGAACTAATTGGAATAAAGATAACAAATCATTAAAAGATATGTTTGTAAAAGAAATAGAAAAAGCTCTATTAGAAGGCGAGATTCAACTGGCAGTACACTCTATGAAAGATATGCCAGAATGTCCGCCTGAAGGTCTTATTACAGGAGCTATACCTTTGAGAGAAGACAATAGAGATATAATGATATCTAAAACTGGAGCAAGTTTAATGGAACTGCCAGCAGGATCTGTAATAGGAACAAGCAGTCTTAGAAGGGTCGAAAGTATAAGAAATCTAAGACCGGACCTAGTGATAGAGCCTATTCGTGGAAATATCCATACCAGGATAGAAAAATTAAAAAATGAAAACTTTGACGGGATCATATTAGCTTATGCGGGATTAAAAAGAGTAGGCTTAGCTCATTTAGCAACTGAAATTTTTGATGTGCATAAAATTATGCCTGCTCCAGGTCAAGGAGCTCTATGTATTCAATGTAACGGGAATGATACGTCAACTATAAAACTGTTATCAAAGATGAACCATCTTGAAACTTCTATAGTGATAGAAGCAGAAAGAGAATTCTCTAGGATATTTGGTGGAGGATGTACTACTCCTATGGGTTGTCATGGTACATTGATAGGAGAAAAGTTAATTTTAGAGGGAATGTATTATACTCAAGATAAGATATACAAGGGAAAAGTCGTAGGGTGTAAGAGTAATAGTAAAAATGTAGCACATAAACTAGCTGGAGTAATTAGGGGGCAGATAGATGGGTAAGGTTTATATTGTAGGTGCAGGCCCTGGAGATTTAGAGTTACTGACTCTAAAGGGGAAAAGATGTATAGAAGAGGCTCACTGTATAGTCTATGATAGACTTGTAAACCCTCAAATATTATCTTTAGCTCAAAAGAATTGCGAGTTGATCTATCTGGGTAAAGGGAATACGGAAGGTGGCGTTATCCAAGATGAGATAAACAGAATTATTGTAGAGAAAGCAAGGGAAGGAAAGATAGTTACCAGATTAAAGGGAGGGGATCCTTTTGTATTTGGTCGTGGAGGAGAAGAAATTTTAGCTTTGAATGAAGCTAAGATAGAGTTTGAGGTTGTTCCTGGGATAACATCTTCTATATCTGTACCATCTTATTCTGGAATTCCAGTTACCCATAGAAATATAGCTCGTTCATTTCATGTATTTACAGGACATACTTCTAAAGAGGGAACTTGGCATAACTTTGATGCTATCGCTAAACTAGAAGGAACACTAGTATTCTTGATGGGGATTAAAAACTTAGATTTGATAGCTAGTGATTTAATTAAATATGGGAAGTCTTCTACAACTCCTGTGGCTATAATAGAAAAAGGTAGTACAAATAAACAAAGGGTAGTAGTAGGAACATTAGAGACTATAACTGTGATAGCAAAAGAACAAAAAGTTGTTCCACCTGCAATCATAATTATTGGAGAAGTAGTAAACTTGAGATCAGAATTTAATTGGTTTGAAAAATTACCGTTATTCGGTAAAAACGTACTAGTAACTAGAGATTATAAAAAATCTGTAGAATTTGCCTATGAAGTAGAAAAACTAGGCGGTAAAGCTACGGTATTACCACTTATTAATATAGAGTCTTTAGATATTAAGTTAGATATTAAAGGTGCTAAAGCAATATTATTTAACAGCCAAAACGGGGTAAAAACTTTCTTTGAAAAACTAGAGGATGTACGTATACTAGGGGATAAAAAAATAGGTGTTGTAGGAATAAAAACCTATGAAGAACTATTAAAATATAAAATTAAACCTGATTTTCTGCCTGAAAAATATCTAGGAGAAAGGTTAGCAGAAGAAAGCCTTAATTTTACAAAAGACGGCGATAAAATTTTATTTATAACATCAGATATTTCAACTATTAAAGCAGAAGAATGGTCTGAAAAGTGGAATAGAAAATTTATAGCTGCTAGAATATTTAAAACGGAAAAGGTAATAACAGCTGATATAGATGATAAAATAAAAGAAGTAGATCTAATTACTTTTTTAAGTTCATCGGCAGTAGATGCATATATGGAAAGTTTAGGAGACAAAAAACATAATTCAAACATAAAGATAGCATCTATAGGTAAGATGACAACTAAAAGTATCAAAAGTTATGGTTTAGATGTAGAGATAGAAGCTAAGGTTTCTACAGCACAAGGTTTATTGGCAGAAATAAAAAATTATTACATTAATTTATAAAATGGAGAAGACAATATGTTTAAAAGACACAGAAATCTAAGAAAATCAGATGGTATAAGAAAATTAGTAAGAGATGTATATATAAGTGTAGATGACCTAGTTTATCCGTTGTTTTTAGAGGAAGGAACGGGAATAAGAACTGAGATCTCTTCTATGCCTGGACAATACAGACTGTCACTGGATATGTTGGATGCAGAGTTGAATATATTGAATGAATTAGGAGTTAATTCAGTGCTATTATTTGGAATTCCTTTGGAAAAAGATTGTGTTGGAAAAGAAGCATATAATGATACTGGTATCGTACAAGAAGGAGTTAGGCAGATAAAGAGACATTCACCTGAAATGGTAGTTATAACTGACGTTTGTATGTGTGAATATACTTCTCATGGACACTGTGGTATCATAGATGAATCTGGGGTTATCAACGACACTACTATTGAATATATAGCAAAGATAGCTTTATCTCATGCGAAAGCAGGAGCAGATATAGTAGCGCCTTCAGATATGATGGATGGTAGAATAAAGGCAATAAGAGATATTTTAGATGAAAATGAATTTAAAGAACTAGCTATTATGAGTTACAGTGTAAAATATGCATCATCATTTTATGGACCATTTAGAGAAGCGGCAGGTTCAGTTCCTTCACATGGAGACAGAAAACAATATCAAATGGATTATAGATTTAGTATAGATGCGGTATCTGAAACCAGAGCAGACCTTGAAGAGGGAGCGGATATAGTAATAATAAAACCAGCTCTGTCATATCTGGATGTAATCAGAAAAATCAGCGATACATTTGAAGTTCCAGTTGCTGCATACAGTGTGAGTGGAGAGTATGCAATGATAAAAGCAGGAGCATTGAATGGATGGATAGATGAAAAAAATATAGTTATGGAAAAAACATATGCTATGAAAAGAGCAGGAGCAAATATAATCATTACATATTTTGCTAAAGATATAGCTAGATGGTTAAAAGAAGACAAATAAAAATTGTGATCAAAATAAAATATTTAGCCACCAATTAATATAAATTTGGTGGCTAAAAAAATACAAGAGGAGAAATTATGAATTATAAAAATTCTAAAGATATATTTGAAAAAGCAGTAAAAATAATTCCAGGGGGAGTAAATAGCCCGGTTAGAGCATTTAAATCTGTGGAAAAAGAATTTCCTATCTTTATAAAATCGGCAAATAAGCTCACGTTATCGATGAAGATGGAAATAAATATATAGACTTTATCCAATCATGGGGGCCTATGATCTTAGGACATAATGATGAAAGGGTAATAAAGGCTGTTCAAGCTGCTGTCTTAGATGGTTGTTCATTTGGATTACCTACTAAAAAAGAAGTAGAGTTAGCGGGACTAATTATATCTATGGTTCCATCTATTGAAAAAGTAAGATTAACTACATCAGGAACAGAAGCTACAATGGCAGCAGTAAGGGTAGCTCGTGCATATACAAAGAGAAATAAAATATTAAAATTTGAAGGATGTTACCATGGTCATTCAGATTCATTGTTAGTAGCAGCAGGATCTGGATTATTAACTGGAGGTTATCAGGACAGTAATGGTCTTACAGAAGGTGTATTAAGAGATACATTAACTTTGCCATTTGGAAATTTAAAAAAAGTTGAAGAATTGATGAAAAAGGAAGAGGTAGCTTGTATCATAGTAGAGCCAATTCCTGCTAATATGGGTCTTATCGAAACTAAAAAAGGATATTTAGAGGGATTACGTAAATTATGCACAGAACATAAGACACTTTTAATATTTGATGAAGTTATAAGTGGATTTAAAATTGCAGCTGGCGGAGCACAACAACACTATGGAATTACTCCTGATTTAACTACATTAGGAAAGATAATTGGTGGAGGATACCCCGTCGGAGCATTTGGTGGAAAGAGAGAAATAATGGATATGATTGCACCTGTGGGAGATGTATATCATGCAGGAACACTATCAGGAAACCCTATATCAGTAACTGCTGGATTTGAGACTTTAAGCATATTAAAAAATACTCCATCTATATACACAGACTTAGAAGGAAAAGTAAATTATATTGTAGAAGGGATATATAATTTATCTGCAAAATACAACGTACCAGTATGTGTCAATAAGGTAGGATCACTATTTACTATATTCTTTACAGATTTGATAAAAGTAGAAACATTAGAAGATGTAATGGCTAGTGACACTACTAAATATTCTAAATATTTTAATGCTATGTTAGAAAATGGAGTAGTAGTGCCACCTTCTAAATTTGAAGCACATTTTATGGGGATAACTCATAGTGAAGAGATTTTAAATGAAAATCTATCTGCAATGGAGAAGGCATTTATAGAAATTTCAAAGTAACTATAAATAATTCGTAAGGGTAAAATAGGAGTCAAAATGAAAAAATATTTTCCCGTTTTTATAGATCTATCCAATAAAGATGTATTGGTAGTAGGTGGGGGTAAAATAGCCTACCGTAAGATAAAAACACTTTTAGATTACGGTGCCACAATAGAAGTTATAAGTCCTCAAATTGTAGAAAAAAAGATCCAAATTTTATTTGAGGAGAAAAAGATCAGCCTTACATTGAGAGAATTTAAAGAGGAAGATATCAACAATAGATTTTTAATTGTAGGAGCTACCGATGACAAAGAGTTGAATAAGAAAATCTATGAATTAGGAAATTCTAAAAATATATTAGTCAATAATATAACAACTAAGGAAGATCTAAATGCAAGATTTTGTGCTGTTCATAGGGGAGAAGACTTCCAAGTAGCTATCTCAACCAATGAAGGTAATCCCAAAAGAGCCTTGGAACTAAAAAATAAAATTATAAAAGGTCTAGAAAAATAGAGTATTCGATGGAGGCAGATCATGAAAATAGATGAACTATCAATATTTAAAGGTTTAAATCCAGAAACTATAGATTTTTTAGAGAAAAAAGTGAAGATTAAGAAATATAAAAAAGGTGAATTTATTTTTTTTGAAAAAGACAGAGTGGATAAAATATATATAATTGTTTCTGGAAAGGTTAGTATGCATAGGTATACTCAGAAAGCTCAAAAAAAGGTAATATATATATTAGGGAGTGGAGAGATTATAAATGAGGTGATTTTTGACAATCTCCCGGCAAGTGTAAATGCAGAGATTTTTGAGGCAACAACAATTTTAGAATACTCAGCCATTGACCTAAAAGAAATAATGTCTCAAGATTTTGAGCTTGCATATAGAGTGATTCAATCTACAGGAAAAAAGGTTAGAAGGTTATATAGGCAGTTAAAAAACACTGCCCCCATCAGCCTGGATAAAAAAGTGGCATCTAAATTATGGAAACTCTCAAAGGATTACGGGATTATGTGTGAAATTAAAGATGGATCTTGTGGATCTTGTGATAAAAAGGATTGCTGGATAGGGTTAGAGTTTAAAATAAGTATAACATATCTGGCTGATATGCTGGGTAGTACGAGAGAAACCATATCCAGAGAATTGAAGAAGCTAGAAGGATATGGTTACATCAAATGGATCGATAAAAGAATTTTTGTAAAAAGAGAGGAACTCAGACAATTTTATAGAATATAAGAATAACGTGATGAGCATCACGTTATTTTTTTATATACTTTGTTAAGATATACTCACGTGGTATAGTGAAAAAAATATTTTGATCTAATTTGGAGGTTAAAATCACATTTTGTACAGATTATATTTAGGAGGGAAAAATATGTATGCAGAAACACTGGAAAAATTATCTAATGCGGCATTTGGAAAAAAGAAACTGATAGAAGAGAGTAAGGGTAAATATTTTTTAGCGTCTATTATGGCAGGACTTTATGTGGGACTCGGTATATTTCTTATCATGACTATTGGTGGACTGACTAAGGGATTGGGACCACAATTTAAAATATTTATAGGTTTGGGGTTTGGGATTGCACTGAGTCTTGTTTTAGTTATTGGATCTGAACTTTTTACAGGAAATAATATGATTATGGCTGCAGGACTTGCAAATAAAAAAGTATCTTTAAAGGATACATTAAAGGTATGGGGAATAAGTTATATAGGAAACTTAGTGGGATCTACAATCATAGGAATGCTATATGTATTTAGTGGAGCTCCTAAAGGCAAAGTAGGAGAATTTATTGTTGCTCTTTCAAAGG
This sequence comes from Psychrilyobacter sp., assembly GCF_037132775.1. Lineage (GTDB taxonomy): Bacteria > Fusobacteriota > Fusobacteriia > Fusobacteriales > Fusobacteriaceae > Psychrilyobacter. The sequence continues at coordinate 10,057 of NZ_JBAHZY010000045.1, read as the reverse complement.
CTAAGATGGCCGGGGATCCAACTTCACTTTTTTTTAAGGGAGTACTTTGTAATATCTTAGTTTGTTTAGCGGTACTGGCTTATATCAAGATGAAAAGTGAATCAGGAAAGTTAATAATGATATTTTGGTGTCTATTTGCATTTATTACATCTGGATATGAACATAGTATAGCTAATATGTCGATATTTACTGCTGGTCTCTTACTTAATCATGGCCCTGAAGTATCTTTAGCTGGATATGGACATAATATGCTCTGGGTAACTTTAGGAAATGTTGTAGGTGGAGGAGCCCTAGGATTGGTATATTGGTATCTGGGAAGAAAATCTAAATAGATTTTAGAGAGGGAAAAAATAGAAACTGGAGGGATGAATTTGAAAATTTCAATGAGTAAGATGAGTTTTAATGAAAGTCTGAAAAAATTAGAAAAGGAGTACAAGATATACGCACCTAAACTTTACCCCTATGAGGGAAGGTTTTCTGACACGGATTTAGTAAGGTATGGAGAGGTGTCGACTATAGAGGAAATGGTATTTGATAAAAAATCAGAATTTTCACCAAAGGAAATATTGACACCACAATCAGAAACAATGTTTTATTTTACAGAAAAAGAGTATAAGGAACCAGACATAGATGCAAAAGATTCATTGGTATTTTTAACAGCCTGTGACCTTCATAGTGTGAAGAGGTTTGATGAAATATATTTAAGGAATAAATTTTCTGATATTTATTATAAGAATAGAAGGGATAAAGTTAAATTTGTTGTTGTGGGATGTAAAACAGGTTTTGACAGTTGTTTCTGTGTAAGTATGGGGACGAATAAAACTGAAAACCATCATATGGGAATGAATATCAATGAAAATGAAATAGAATTAGAAATTTTAGATGAAAAATTAAAAAATTCTTTTTCTGGGACAGAAAAAGAATTTGAGATAGATTACCCAGTAAAAAATGAGATTGAATTGAAAATCCCTGATGTAATTAATTTAGAGGATGTAATTAATTTAGATCTATGGAGAGAATATGACCAAAGATGTGTCGCTTGTGGTAGATGTAATTTCGTCTGTCCTACGTGTACCTGTACAACAACTCAAGACATCTTCTATAGTGAAAATGAAAACACAGGTGAAAGAAGAAGGGTATGGGCTTCGTGTCATGTAGATGGATTTACAGATATGGCAGGAGGACATGAATTTAGAAAGAAACATGGTGATAGAATGAGATTTAAGACTATGCATAAGATCGGAGATTATAAGAAAAGATTTGGATACCATATGTGTACGGGTTGTGGAAGATGTGACGATGCCTGCCCTGAATATATTTCTTTTTCAAATTGTATAAAAAAACTTACAGCAGTATTAGGAGGAGAAGATGAATAATATTTATATGCCCAGTCCCTATAAAATTTTGGATATTCAGCAGGTAACAGATATAGAGTGGCTTTTTAAAGTAGAGTTTGACAGAGCTAACGAGATCAACTATGGTCAATTTATTCAGATATCAATTCCTAAAGTTGGAGAAGCTCCTATTTCAGTAACGGAATTTAATCCAGAAGAGGGATGGATCGAATTTTTAATCAGAAAAGTAGGAAAGGTTACAGATGTTTTATTTGAATTAAAAGCAGGAGATAATCTTTTTTTAAGAGGTCCTTATGGGAATGGATTCCCATTCGATGAAAAATATAAAGACAAACACCTGGTAATTGTAGCAGGTGGATCTGGATGCGGGCCTGTAAGATCTATGATCAATGCAGTCCATAGAAATTTTAAATCTGTCAAGAAGATGGAGCTTATCCTTGGGTTTAAAGATACTAACTGTATAATCTTTAAGGATGAGATAGGAAAGTGGCAGGAAGAAAACAACGTAGTACTTACTGTGGATAAGATGTGTGAGGGGGAAGCTTGTGATCTTGACCTTAATGAAGGCCTTGTAACACAGCATGTCAATAAGCTGAATTTATCAGATATAGACGACTTAGAGGTAGTAATAGTAGGACCTCCTATGATGATGAAATTTGCAGCTATGGAATTTGAAAAGCATGGAGTTCCTGAAGAAAAAATATGGCTTTCATTTGAAAGAAAGATGTCTTGTGCTGTAGGAAAATGTGGTCATTGTAAAATCGATGAAACATATGTGTGTTTAGAAGGACCTGTATTTAACTATACAAAGGGAAAAAAACTTTTAGATTAAGGGGGATAAGATGATTTTAGATATAAATAGAAAGAAAGTTACAAAAAATGCTTATAGAGTCACAAAGGTAAGAGATAAAACTGCCCTGAGAGTAAGAGTTCCCGGAGGAGAGATTACAGGAGATCTAATAGAGATAGTATCTAAAATAGCTAATACCTATGGAGATGGAAGGATCCATCTGACTACCAGACAGGGATTTGAAATTATAGGTATAGATTGGAATGATATGGATAAGGTAAATGAGATGGTGGCTCCTCTAATGGAAAAATTGGAGATAAATCATATAGATGCCAATGCAGGATATCCAGCAGCTGGTACAAGGAATATATCTGCCTGTATAGGTAATAAGGTCTGTCCTAAAGCTCAATACAATACTACTGAGTTTGCAAAAAAAATAGAAAATGCGATATTTCCAAATGATTTTCATTTTAAGGTAGCACTTACAGGCTGTCCCAACGACTGTCAAAAAGTAAGGATGAATGATTTTGGAATAATTGGGATGACATTTCCCAAATTAGATCCTACAAAGTGTGTATCTTGTGGTCGGTGTATAAAAAAATGCCAAGGACTGTCTACTGGAGCTTTAACAACTGTTAATTATAAGCCGCAAAGAGACCATTTTAAATGTACAGGATGTGGAGAGTGTACTTTAAATTGCCCTACATCTGCTTGGACCAGAGACTCTAAAAAATATTATAGATTGGCTATTATGGGAAGAACAGGGAAAAAAAATCCTCGTTTGGCTGAAGACTGGATTATCTGGGTTAATGAAGCTAGCATCATAAAAATAATTGAAAATACATATGATTATGTAGATGAATATATTGACAAAAGCCTGCCAAAAGAGCATATAGGGTATATAGTGGATAGGACAGGATTTATGGAGTTTAAAAAATATGCTCTAAAAGGTGTGGATCTACCTGAATATTCTGTTATGAAAAACAATATATATTGGTCTGGTATAAAATATCCTGGAATAAAGTAGGTGATTTAGCATGAAAGGAATTTTAGTAGTAGGACATGGAAGTAAAGTTTCGGAAGTAAATGAAAATTTTAAAGAGTTGATTAAAATTTTAAGGGAAAATACAGGAAAAGATGTCAGGGGAGCAAATCTAACTCTGGCTATTCCAGGGTTGGAAGAGGCTATACGCTCTATGTATGCTGAAGGATTTCGAGAGATTACAGTGATCCCTTATTTTCTATCTAATGGTTCCCATGTAACTGAACACATTCCTAATATTTTAAAAGAGATGGAGTCAAATTTAGAAGGGTTAAGTTTTTTATTGGAAAGTTCATTACTACTTAATTCACTTGTAATAAAAGCTGTAGAGGAAAAAATTAATGATAATTAAGTTGAAAGCTCTAGTATTAAACTAGAGCTTTTTTTATTATCTAGAGACACTGTCACGCTAGTTTTTTATAACCATTACAATTTACCTTGATTATATGGTTTAGATATACTATACTAAGAATATAAAGATAAAATAAATGATTAAAATTGGAGGAGATTATGAATATTAAATTAGTAAAGGGTTTCAATAAGATCTATGATGCATATGTAATACCAAAATTCGATGGGGAAGTAAGAGTATATGACAAATTAACCATTGAAGAAAGGATAGTTTTAGAAAAATTAATTGAGAAAAAAGAATTTACAGGTAAAAAGAATACATCTATTAGCTGTGAATTGATGCATAAGGGGAAATTAGTTAACATAACTTATATAGGGCTTGGGAAAAAAGAGAAATTAAAAACCTATGATGTGATAGAAGCCTTCCATAAGGCTCTCAAAGATCTAGATGGAGAGATATTAATCGGGACTCATGGTGTAGAAGTTACCCAGGTAGTAGAAGCTGTACACTATGCTAAATATGACTTCAACAAATATAAAACAGATAAAAAAGAAAATAAAGAATCAAATTTTGATATCTTCGTGGAGGAAGAGACAGATGCTATCTGTGAAGGAATAGCATTAGCGGAAGCAGTAATGTTAACGAGAGATCTGGTTAACGAACCTGCAAATGTTATTTTTCCTGAAAGTTTAGCTCATGAAGTTAAAGTATTAGGGGAAAAATATGAGTTTGAAGTAGAGATATTTGATGAAGATAAGATATTAGAATTAAAGATGGAAGCATTTTTATCGGTAGCCAGAGCTGCAGAAAAAAGACCTAGATTTATCATTATGAGACACCTAGGAGATCCTGCTAATCCTACAGAGATCCATGGGCTGGTAGGAAAGGGATTGACATATGATACAGGTGGATTATCATTGAAGCCTAGTGCAGGAATGGCTAATATGAAAACAGATATGGGGGGCGCGGCAACTGTAATAGGAGCTATGTGTGCTCTTTCTAGGATGAAAGTAAAGAAAAATATAGTAACTGTAATTGCTGCGTGTGAAAATTCAATTGGTGGAAATGCTTATAGACCAGGAGATATTATTGGATCTATGGGTGGGAAAACTATAGAAGTGGATAATACAGATGCTGAAGGAAGATTAACTCTTATAGATGCAGTGCACTATATCATCAATCATGAAAATGTAAAGGAAGTAATAGATGTAGCTACACTTACAGGAGCGGTATTAGTAGCTCTAGGAATGACAACAACAGGTGTACTAGCAAACAATGATGAAATGTATAAAGACTTAGAAAGAGCTTCTGAGATAGCAGGAGAAAGGGTATGGAGATTACCTAACTTCCCTGAATATAAGGAACTTTATAAATCTAAGATAGCGGATCTAAAAAATACAGGTGGAAAGTTTGCTGGAAGTATCACAGCAGGAATGTTTATAGAAGAATTTGTAGGAGAGACTCCTTGGATGCATCTTGATATTGCAGGAACATCATGTGCAGATACACCATATGGTTATTATACCCATGGCGGTACTGGACAAATAGTAAGAACTCTTTATAATTACTATTTAAAGAAGTAAATATAGTTAAAAAGTAAAAAAATTGAAATGAAGGGCTGGAGAGCTCTTCATTTTTTATTATCTTTGCAAAATTTTCCAATGGATTGTATAATTCTAGTATTAAGATTTAGAGGGAGACATATCCTTCTATAATAGGAGGAACAATGAAAAAAATACTTATTGCAGGAACATCTAGTGGAGCAGGGAAAACAACAATCAGTACAGCTATAATGAGTGCTTTAGAAGGGGTATCACCATTTAAAGCAGGGCCTGATTATATCGATCCAAAATTTCATGAGTTTGTAACTAAAAATCCGTCCAACAACTTGGATCTTTTTATGATGGGTGAGGATGCAGTAAAATATATATTCTCTAAAAATAGTAAAAATATTAGTGTAGTAGAGGGGGTTATGGGTCTTTATGATGGTTTAAGCCACGAACTAGATAACTATAGTAGTGCCCATCTATCCCGTGTATTAGATATTCCTGTAATATTAGTAGTCAGTGGGAAAGGTAGCTCTACAAGTGTTGCAGCTACAGTCTTGGGATTTAAAAATTTGGATCACAGGGTAAAGATAAGAGGCGTTATCTTAAATAATGTCGGAAGTGAAAAATTATATGATCTTTTGAAAGTGGGGATAGAGAGATACACCGAAATACCATGTGTAGGATATTTTCCAAAGGATGACAGAGTATCTATAAGTGAGCGTCATCTCGGTTTACAACAGGCTAGTGAGATAGAGAACTTAAATGAAAAGATCGAGATATTAAAGGATATGGCAAGAAAATATATAGATTTAGATAAGATATTAGAGATTGCAGAGGATGGAAATGAAGCACCAGAGTTTGAAAATCCAGCTGAATATTTGAAAAATAAATTTGAAGGGAAGAGGGTAGGAGTAGCAAAGGATAGAGCATTTTCGTTTTACTATTCTGAAAACTTAAAACTCATGGAATATACAGGGATGGAGATAGTAGAATTTTCTCCTATAAATGATCCTCATCTCCCTCCTAATTTAGATTACATATATTTAGGAGGAGGATATCCAGAGATATTTGCCAAAGAATTATATGAAAATAAATCTATGATGGTGGATATAAGGAAGGCTGCCAAGGAAATACCTATCTATGCTGAGTGTGGTGGCTTCATGTACCTTACAAAGGGAATAAAGCAGTTAGATGGTGACTTTGATCCTATGTGTGGGCTATTAGATATAAAGGTAGAGATGAAACCGCGACTCAATATCAAAAGATTTGGATATGTGGACTATGAAAGTAAGGATGGAATAAGTGGCAGATGTCATGAATTCCATTATTCAGATATCTATGATATAGATGAGGAAAATTTATATTTTCAATTGGAGAAAAAAAATGGAAGAAAATGGTCGTGTGGATATGAAAAAGATAAGATCATAGCGGGATATCCCCACATCCATTTCTATGGGAATATAGAAATTTTTGTGAAATTATTTGATAGATAATCAAAAAAAAGTAAAAAATAACTAGGGAGGAAGAAAATGAAAAAAATAATATTGTTATTTAGTTTAATATTTATGATATCTTGTAGCAATGTTCCTGTTACAGAAAGAAATCAATTGATGCTGGTAGATGAAGGTGACATCATTATATCTAGTGAAAAACAATACCAGGACTTTTTAAAAGAAAATTCGCCTTTAAACAATAAAAATTCAAAATTAGTAAAAAAAGTAGGTAAAAATATCTCTATGGCTGTGGAAGAATATTTTAAAGAAAGAGGTCAGGAAAATCTGCTTGAAGGGTATGAATGGGAATTCAATTTGGTGGATGGTAAAGAAATAAATGCCTGGTGTATGCCTGGAGGAAAAGTTGCTTTTTATACTGGGATTCTTCCTATAACAAAAGATGAATTGGGAATAGCAGTAGTTATGGGGCATGAAGTAGCACATGCAGTAGCGAGACATGGTTCTGAAAGATTGAGCCATCAAATGGTTGTACAAACAGGTGCTAACCTTTTAAGCTTTGGTTTACTCAATGCAGGAGTTTCCGTTTCAAGTGATTTGGCACTTCAAGCATATGGAATAGGAACTAATTTGGGTATCTTAAGTTATTCGAGAAAACATGAATTAGAAGCAGATAGATTAGGGCTTATTTTCATGGCTATGGCAGGATATGACCCCAAAGAAGCCATAGAATTTTGGAAAAGAATGGCAAAGCTTAGTAAAAATGAAGGAAATGAATTTATGAGTACTCATCCATCTAATAAGCACAGAATAGAAGATATTGAGAGGGATCTACCAGAAGCTATGACTTATTACAATAAATAATGTTGACAGAGTAAATTGATATAGTTTATAATTAACTATAAATTGTATAAAACTTCGGGGCAGGGTGTGATTCCCTACCGGCGGTGATAGTCCGCGAGCTTAGGCTGAATCAGTGAAATTCTGATACCGACAGTAAAGTCTGGATGATAGAAGTTATTTAAAAAATTGGAATAAATATCCTAGATTTTAATGCCCTAAGTTCACTTGGGGTATTTTTTTTATTAGGAGGAAGAAAGAAATGGAAGAGAGAAAGAGTAAAATAGGTGGATTGGCAATAGTTTTAGCAGCTAGTTTATGGGGATTCGATGGGATAGTTCTTACCCCACGTCTATATAATCTGGATACAAAATTTGTGGTGTTTATACTTCATCTACTACCATTTATAGGAATGAACTTTATATTTTATAAGGAATACAGAGTTTTAAAAAAGTTTACTAAGTATGACTATATATTTATGGCTTTAGTTGCAGTCTTTGGAGGAGTAATAGGAACATTGTCCATAGTAAAAGCACTGTTTTTATTAAATTTTCAGCATCTGACAACAGTAACGCTTCTACAAAAATTACAACCAGTATTTGCTATTGTTTTAGCCAGGTTTATCCTCAAAGAGAAGATAGCTAAAAAATTTGTTGTATGGGCTATATTAGCTTTAATAGCTGGTTATTTTTTAACTTTTGAATTTACTAATCCATTCTCTACTGAACATAAAAATATGTTAGAAGCATCTATGCATGCTATAGTTGCAGCTTTTGCGTTTGGTAGTTCTACTGTTTTTGGGAAAAGAATGGTTTCATCAATTACGCATAAGCAAACGTTATTTTTTAGGTATGGGCTTACAACATTAATTCTTTTAATTATAAATGTTTTAAGTAATAATTTAGGGGAATTTTCTAAAATTACTCCCCTTAACTGGCAAATATTTATAATTATTGGATTCACCAGTGGAAGTGGAGCGGCATTTATATATTATTATGGATTAAGGCATGTAAAGGCAAATATAGCCACAATCTGTGAACTTTCATTTCCTATCTCAAGTATTTTATTTGATTATCTCTTCAATGGAAGTATCTTATCTCCACTTCAATGGGTAAGTATGAGTATTATGGTTTTTTCTATAATTAAAATAACTAAATTAAAAACAAATTAAATATTACTCTATTTTTGTAAGTTTCCTATCTGTTATAATGACTTTACTAAAAAGATGTGGAAATAAATAAAATATAGGATTCTAAAGAAGTATATGGTGAGATGAATGGTACAATTAGATATATGACAATGAAATACATTAAAGATATCAAAAATAGGAAAAAAATATAGATAGTTTATTACTGATTAATAAATTTTAATTAACCCCTTGATAAATCTTTAGAACTGAGGTATATAAATAGTATTAGGTTTTATTTTACTTATCAATGGAGGGGGATATTATGACAGAAAAATGGGAAGAAGTAATGGAGTTAGTCTCTGAAATTAATAAAAATAATTTTGAAGATTTTAATGCTAACATTGTCTATCATTATTTTAGACGTTTTAAAAAAGAATTGCCTTTTAATTTTGAAAAACATTTAGAAAATGTAAAGAGGGAGAAAAAAACCAATTTTTTAAAAAGATCTGATGTTTTAAGGGGGATTTTTTTAGATTTTCCTTTGGAAATTAAGGAAGATATTATAAATGATTTCCTTTATAAATTTCATAGACACAAGGCATCGAAAAGAAGGATTTTAAAATTAGAGGAATTTTTAGACAATAATAGGAATGATTTATTCGGAGATGAAAATCTATAAATGATTAAGTTAAAAACTGCAATTATCTGCAGTTTTTTTTGTATAAGCATAAGGAGGAATAATAGTGGATAAATATAGATTGATAGCTGCCTATATTGGCGAGAAAGAAAGTCTGGAAAAAACTAAAAAAACTTTAGACTGGTATAAAGATTCCTTTGAAAAAGGGGATCTTTCAGGAGAATTTTCATGGAAATGGTCTTGGTGGGCATTTTTGGAAATTGGTTATATTTACTCTATAGAAAATGTTACATTGAGGGAATATCTTATTTTTTATTGATACAGATCTTAGGAGGAATTATAGGTAAATATATACCAAGTTTATCTGAAATGATAGGAGGTGCCTCGCTATTTATTGGGTTACTTTCAGGAGGATTACTTCATAATCTTGTATATCGAAGGTATTTAAAATCTAAAACTATTATAGAAAATAGGTCTGTCACCGATGAAGAGATGGAAAGAGAGATTAAGTTCATTGGCGGAACGGATAAAAGAGCTGTAATAATTGGAATTATCATTTATATTGGGTCTGTCCCAAATTACGTGTAAATTACATTTCTTAGCTGATAGAGGGTATCATAATTGGTACCCTTTTCATTTACCTATTTTTTTATAAATGTCCTTTTAAACTTTCTTCAAATTCTATTGATAGCATTCTTAAAATGCTTTCCCAGCCTCTTACTTTTTGCGTCCATTTCTTGGTTATATTCTCACTTGATAAATATAATAATTTCATCAATGATTGATCTGTAGAGAAGATGTTTCTTGCCTTTGTTGTTCTTCTGAAACTACTATTCAAACTTTCTATAATATTTGTAGTATACATAATTTTTCTTATTTCGGCTGGATAATTAAAAAACTCGCTTAATTCT
>NZ_JBAHZY010000037.1:0-9896 GCF_037132775.1 Psychrilyobacter sp. | reverse complement strand
CCTCTGGTTCGCATTTCCTCATTTAAATATAATAAATGTTAGGGTTACCTCTCAACTGACTTTAACGAGCTTTATACCCCTATACATTAAAGTATATAGACGCATATCGTAGTATTAGGGAAAGAGTTTCAGGTCGTTACTTCGTCATTCCTCTTTTCAAATTTATAGTTCTCCATTTATAGTCTTTTTTGACTTTAAATGTGTATAAGCTTTTCACTTATAAACGTGTCACACCAATGTATCACTGATAAATATTGCAGGAGATTTTGGTATAGCGACCAGTAAAAGTACTTGGATCATTACTTCCTATTCCGTTGCCGAAGCCATAGTATTACCCCTTATCGGATGGTTGACATTACAGTTTGGAACTGTAAAACAATATATCTGGTCCACAATATTATTTGCCATAGCCAGTTTATTTTGTGGGTTGAGTTTTTCTCTCTCTTCAATGGTAGCTGCCAGATTATTACAAGGAGTTGTAGGAGCTAGTATGATTCCCCTTTCTCAGACCCTAATCATGAAGATTTTTCCCAAGAAAAAACGGGGAATAGGGATAGCTATCTGGACAATGACCCTTATACTCGGCCCTATCTTAGGCCCGGTTATCGGAGGAGCTATTACCGATATAGCATCTTGGAGATGGTGTTTTTATTTCAGTATTCCCCTCTGTCTTTTATCTAGTGGAGTAATCTACTATATGTTTAAAGAGGACTATGCCAGTGAAAAATTTATAAGGGTAAAAACAGATGTTGTAGGTATCTTCTTACTTATAAGCGGTATAGGTTCTCTCCAAGTTTTTTTAGAACAAAGTACAGACTTAGACTGGTTTTCTAGCCCATCTATCGTTATACTCGCTATTATTTCATTTATGTCCTTAGTTACTTTGGGGATTTGGGAATGGTATCATGAAAATCCCGTTATAAATGTCAGATTATTTTTAAATAAAAACTTTACCGTAGGAGTCCTTTCTCTCCTGGTTGTGTCTGCAGCATTCTATATGACTGCCGTTATTTTACCTTTTTGGCTACAAAATGTTATGGGTTATACCTCATTTATAAGCGGTAAAACTACAGCTACCTTAGGCTTACCCATATTGCTTTTATCTCCTATTATCGGTAAGTACACCGATAGAGTTGATAATAGATATATTGCCATTACGGGATTTATTATTTTTGCCATAGTTTCATTTTCCACTTCTAATTATAGTTTGGATGTTACATCTAGCTACGTCTCGTATACCAGAGCTTTAAGTGGTATCGGCCTTGCATTTTTCTTTGTAGCTCTAAACAATGTATCTCTTGGAAGTATAAAACCTATTGAAATGGTGGCTGCAGCTGGAATTTTTAATTTTATGAGAAATTTGGGAAACAGTATTGGCAGCAGTCTGTTTATCCCCCTATGGAATCATTCTCGAGCTTATCACAACGAGGTGCTAACCAGTCATATCCATACGGGTAATCCAAACTTTTTACCCCTAATTAATTCTATCCCAGGTCCTATTCAGACTAAATTAGTTGTCATAAATGGTTTAATCACAAAGGAAGCAGTTACCATGGGAGTCAATGATGTACTCTTCATTGCCGGACTTATTATTTTAGCTCTGGTTCCATTTATGCTCTTAGCAAATAAAACAACAGGTTCTGCTCAAAGGGGGGCATTAAAAAAGTAGGTCGATATAGATATATTGTAGAATACAGTATTTTCAGATGAAATAAGGCTACTTATGCTACCTTTAAGGCTCTTTATGACCCCCTTAAGGCTCATGAGTGGCCCTTTCTACTCTTCACCTCTCAAACCCAATAATACCAACGGATTTATGACCTCCTTATTTGACGCATTTCGATTGTAAGGGTGTAATTACAAGGGGAAGTTTTTAGGAGGGAACAGGAGGCGAATGAGAACGAATTTTAGTATATCTTAAAAATCCTGCGAATTAAACACTCTTTTTCTAATGTCTAGTTCACAGGTTACAGTATATTGACCCCTTCCTTTTTTCTATATTATTAGTTTAGGATTTAATCCTTGATTATTTTTCACGGAACCAATACTTTTGGTTTTAATTCTCTTATTCCAACATCCCACAGAAATGTCCTTTTATTTTAATATTCGCGATATTAGGGGCTTAGAGGGAAGTTCTATAATTACAACCATATTAACTCTTTTTCAACCTTTTTATTTATTTTTTTCTAATATATATCATTTCTTATTAAATCTTCGTATGATTCCCTTCTAACCATAAGAGCTGACTCTCCATCTTCTACCATAACTACAGCAGGTCTGGGAATTTTATTATAGTTACTTGCCATAGAATAATTATACGCCCCTGTACCAAATACACATAAAATATCTCCTAATTCTGCCCTCTGTAATTTTGTATCTTTCATGATTAAATCCCCAGACTCACAACATTTCCCTGCTACAGTTACTATATTTTCTTTTTCTTCCAAACACCTATTTCCAATTGTTCCACTGTAAACAGCCTGATACAGAGCCGGTCTTATATTATCGGTCATTCCTCCATCGATAAAATAATAGTGTTTACCCGAATAGGTAGTTTTTAATCCCTGTACCGTATAAAGGGTAGTTCCTGCATTGGCTATTAGTGATCTTCCCGGTTCAATCTGAAGTTTTTTAATCCCTAAATTATATTCTTCATTTATTTTTTCTATAATCCTTACTTGCTCTTTCAGACATAGTTCTAAATCAATGGGCTTATCGCCCTCTGAATAATAGATTCCGTATCCTCCTCCTAAATTTAGAGTTTCCACTCCTATGCCTTCTTCAACCAATCCCTTTATATATTCGGTTATGACTTCGGCTTCCTTTAAAAAAGAGCTTACATCAAATATCTGAGAACCTATGTGGGCATGTATCCCCTCAAATTTCACCCATTCACTTCCATTTATTCTTCTTATCAGTTCCTTCGTCTCCTCCATAAAGATAGATTCTCCAAATTTCGAATCAAATTTTGAAGTCTGAATATACTCATGAGTATGTGCATCTATTCCTGGGTTTATACGTAAGATTGCATTTGTTTTCTTCTGTTTTTTCCACATATATCCTCTAATAGTTCAAATTCTAAATTATTATCCACTATGATTGTACCTATTCCATATTTTACAGCCATTTCTAGTTCTTCTATGGATTTACTGTTTCCATGGAAATGAGCTCTTTCCATGGGAAAATTAGCCTTTAAAGCCGTATATATTTCTCCTCCAGAAACGACATCTAAACAAAGATCCAGTTCCTCTACTATCTTACACATTCCCACAGTTAAAAATGCTTTGGAAGCGTAGGCTACCTCAGTTTTAAAAACTGTAGATTTAAAATTTTTCTTTATTAATTCTGCCTTTTCTACTATATAATTTTTATCCATAATATAGAGGGGAGTTCCATACTCTTCCTTTAATTTTTTTACCGATACTCCACCAATTTCCAAAATTCCATTTTCATTAATCTCTTGAGTTCCAAACATATATACCCCCACCTTTCCTTTGCTTTTTATATAAATATACTACCTTTTTCCCCTCACCCTGTAAAATATAGATATTATATAAAATAAATGACCATTATTAATTAAAGCATACCTACATATGCTGTATGTAGGTTATATATATGTCATTTATATTATACTTGAAATATTTCTAATATGGAGCTATACTCAATAGTATCTTTATACTAAGGAGATTCATTATGAGAAATAAAATGCCTATTGGAATATTCGACTCTGGAATTGGAGGTCTTACCATTCTGAAAGAGATTAGAAAAATTTTACCCAGGGAAAATATCATCTACTACGGGGACTTTAAAAATAATCCCTACGGTGTTAAGACTACCTCAGAAATTCAAAAATTAAGTGAAGATATAGTGAAATTCATGATTCAAAATCATTGCAAAGTGATTATAATAGCTTGTAGCCTTATGACTGCGGCTTCTTTGGAATATTTAAAAGACAAATATCCTATTCCCATCATAGGGGTTATAGAAGGAGGAGTGAAAGCAGCCCTCTTAGAAAGTAAGAAAAACAAAATCGCCTATATTGCGAACCCTTTTACCGTAAAAACTAAAATCTATGAAAAAACCTATAAAAAATATTCAAAAGATGGATACCTCTATGGAATCCCCTGTAAAAGACTATGTGCCCTCATAGAATCTGGCTGGGAAAATCACCCCCATCGTCTGAAAGTTTTAAAAAAATACTTGGATAAAATTCCAAAAGATACTGATACGCTTATTCTAGGCGGAACTCATTATCCCCTTATAAAGGAAGACATAAGAAAGTTTTTCCCTGAAAAAATTGTAGATTCTTCCAGAGAATCTGTTTTTGAACTTTTAAATATACTTATTCCCATGGATCTTTTCAACAAAGAAAATAAAAAAGGAAGTGTAGATTTCTGCATCAATGGAGATACAACCCTTCTTTTAGACAGACTCCCAGAAATATTTACGGAAGAATTTACAAATGTTTTTTCTGTAGATTATTAAAGCTCTGATTATTCAACACAAAGTAACCGCAAAAGCTATCACTGAAGAACTTCTTTTATCTTTTATCTTTTATTCTTGGTTAAAATCTGCATACATTTAATTTTTTTTATTGGGTATAGAAAAAATTAATATTCGTATAATCTCTGCGTAATCTGCGACTAAAGTTTTTCATCTTTTTTCTTGGTTTCAAGCGAAGTTTATAGTCGTTCCACAGTGAATCGTAAATGGAGTCCGTTAAGAACTTTCTCACTTAGAGGTGAGGTCTGAGAGAAATCATAAAGAGGGATTCTAAAATATAGAATCTCTCTTTTAAATTTCACTATTATTTTTGTATCTCTGCATTCCCGAAATACCAAGTTCCTAGAATATCTCTTTCCCAGTTTTTTACCTTGTCTTTAATCATTACTACACCTGTATAATAATAAAGAGGTGCTATTATTGTCTGATCCATCATTATTTTTTCAGCAGCATAGAGTTTTTCATCTCTAGATTCCCCACTGACTAATTTAGATTCCTCAATTAATCTTGTAAATTTTTTATTCTCAGGAAATTTACCATCTTCTGTAGCTCTCCATTGAGCATTATTATTTCCTGAATATGAAGTCCACATATCTAAAAATGTCATAGGATCATTATAATCTCCTAACCATACAGATCTCATAACCTGAAAGTTACCCATACTTCTTGTAGTTTTAAATACGGCCCATTCTTGATTAGCCAAAGTAACATCTATACCTAGATTTTTCTTCCACATATCTTGGATAGCTTCTGCTATAGCCTTATGCGATTCACTGGTATTATACATAAGTTCTATCGGAGGCATTCCCTGGCCATTTGGGTATCCTGCTTTAGCCAAATATTCACGGGCCAACTCTACATTTGCTTTTGTAGACATACCGTAATCACCAGCTGTAGCTCTAAAATCATTTCCCTTGGAATCTATAAGCCCATCGGGAACAAATCCTGTAGCCGGCATCTGTCCTGCCTTAGTTATTTGATTTACAATCGCTTCCCTGTCTATAGCAAGTGACAACGCTTTTCTCACATTGATATCATTTGTTGGTGCCTTGTCTACATTGAATAGATAATAGTATGTTCCTAAGTATGGTAATGTTTTAAATGTTGGATCTTCCATCTGTCTTTTAGGAATTTCCTGCACAGGTACCTGTCCAGATATAACATCTATCTCGTTGTTATCATATGCAGTCAATACAGTACTTCCTTCTATAATCATAGTAAGTACCATCTTTTTTAGTTTTATATTTTCTTTATTCCAGTAGTTTTCATTAGGAGTCAATATAATCTTATCATTCATCTTATATTCCGATACAATAAAAGGTCCATTTGATACTGTTAATTGAGGATCCTTTGCCCATCCCTCAGACTTTTGATCTACTATATCTTTTCTTACAGGCATATATGTAAAAAATGTCACTAAATTTAAAAAGTATGGTGTAGGAGCTTCTAAGGCCACTTTTAGAGTCTGTTCATCTATTACTTCTATTCCTACATCTTCCCTTTCCCCTTTTCCTTTAAAATAATCTTGTCCTCCTTTAATATAATAAAGCTGGTAAGCATATTCAGAAGCTACCTCTGGATCTAATCCTCTCAGCCAAGCATATTTAAAGTCTTCTGCTGTTACCGCTTTACCATCGGACCATTTCGCATCTTTTCTCAGGTGAAATGTATATATAGTTTTATCATTCGATACTTCCACAGATTCTGCAACTGCCGGCTCTGGCTTTCCTGACGCGTCATTTCTCATAAGTCCCTCAAAGGTATTGTTGATCACCATTGCACCAGATGAATCGGTATTTAATTGCGGATCAATCGATGGGGGATCTGCATCCAAGTTAAACCTCAATACTTGCTCTACTTCATCCGTTACCGCTTCCCCTTGGCTTTCTTTTTCATTTTCTCCACATGCTGTAAATAATAACATTATTAAAACACTTAAAACATACATATATTTTTTCATTTTACCCCCTTGTAAGAAATATTTATTGATAAATTTTATCCATTATATAACAAGTTATTTGACTACATCATCTTTTTAATTCGGAATTTCAACTCTCTGTTTATATACCGTCTTTTTCATTTTTTCTTTTATTTTCATAGGATTATCTATGAGGGAATCTATACTAAAATATATACTTCCTCCTACCTCATCTAAACTCCTATTATATCTCACTTGATTTATAAGTTCATTTGGGTCTTCCCACCCCTTGCTTCCCACCTTGTAGGCTGCCTGACCAATATATAATTTTACACCGGTTCCCCTCACTTCATCAGCCCACCAATTAACCAAAGTATTATATTCCGCTACCTTAAATCCTTGGTTCCAATAGATCTGCGGAACAATATAATCTATCCATCCCCTATCTATCCATTTTCTAGTATTTGCATAGATGCTATCGTAATTAGTTATTCCTGCTTTTGTTTTTGACCCACTTTTATCTCGATCATAATTTCTCCATACACCAAAAGGACTTATCCCAAATTGAATATTTGGTTTTTCTTTTTTTATCTTACTATTCAAAGTTTTTATAAATTTATTTACATTATCTCTTCTCCAATTAGCTGCTATAGAAAACTTTTTTCCATATTTTAAATATGTCTTCCAATCAGGCAGTTTTTCTTCTCCTACTGGATATGGATAAAAATAATCATCCATATGTACCCCATCTATATCATAATTTTTTACCACTTCCATTATATTATCTATACTGTAATTCATAGCTTCTGGAACTCCAGGATTATAATATAGTTTACCTCCATATCTAAACGTCCACTCTGGATTTAACATAGCTGGATGGGTGCTTATAGGGACCTCTTCTTTTTTCATTGTGACCCTGTATGGATTGAACCATGCATGAAATTGTAGATTTCTTCTATGGGCTTCCTCTATCATAAACTGCAATGGATCCCAGCCAGGAGATAATCCTTGGGTACCTGTAAGATACTTTGACCACGGCTCAAATGAAGATGGATAAAAGGTATCAGCGGCAGGCCGGATTTGAACTACTACAGCATTCATATTCATCTCTACTACTTCATCCAATAATTTTATAAACTCCTGTCTTTGAGATTTTTGAACATCTTTGCCTATCCCCACAGTTTTAGGCCAGTTTATATTTACAACACTCGCTATCCAAACCCCTCTAAATTCTGGTTTTTCTACCTCCTTTACCACACTGGCTTTTTTCTCTATTCCGCTACATCCCACTAGTATTAGCAGGAATAATATACTGAATAATTTCTTCATCAATCTCTATCCTCCCTCGATTACTACGACGCAATATTCTACCATACTACTATAAGTATTAGATTTTTTTAGGAAAAAGTCAAATTAATTGATATAATATTTTTATAAAAAAAATTAAACATGGAGTTGATTTATGAATATTAAACCAATTGGAAATAGAATATTAGTAGAACCCTTAAAGATTGAAGAAAAAACTTTTAGTGGTATCATCCTGCCCGGTACAGGGGAAACCAAATCTTCTAATATGGGAGTTGTTGTTGCACTTGGAAATATCGAAGTAGAGATTAAACTCGGAGATAAGGTATTTTTTAGACCTCATTCTGGGGTAGAGATACCTGATTCAGATAAGAAATTTCTTATCTTAGAGATGGAAGAGGTCTTGGCTGTAATAGGATAAAGATAAAAAAACGAAGAGAGGGTCTATCCCGAATTACGTGTAAATTAAATTCCTAACTACTAAAGGGAGAGCTGCTGAAACGGCTCTCTTTTTACATATATTTTTCTCCCTGTTCTGGATAAACAATTACTAACATTCTTAATATTTTTTCCCAAGATCGCACCTTTTGAGTCCATTTTTTAGATATATTTTGGGTTACTAAATAAAGTATTTCTTCTAATGATTCAGCACTGATGTTTCGCGGTAAATATTTAATTTAGACGGACTTATCCCATGAAAAATTATGCTGTTTTTAAATCGGATAATTTTAAAAAGGTTTCCTTTAATCCTAATAAATAATATTTAGTTTTTAATTTAAAATGATTTATATGCGTTTTCATCTTTAATTTTTCCAATTTTACATATGAGTATATTGAACAAAATAGATGCCCAATAATTGTTTGAACTGTTCTTACTGTTGCTTTACCCATTGAACAATTTTGCTTCAAAGATCTATGGTAAACTTCATTCGGTTGAAAATTACCTATATTGACTTTTCTAAATTGTGTAGAATGAGCAGATTTAGTTGAGGCAATTAAAAAATCGAGAAAATCTAAGCCAACTATTCAAAATATCGAATAGCTCTAAATTTCTTTTAAATTGGATTTAAAAGCATATTTAAATTTTATTTTATTTACTTTTTTGGGAAAATGAAGTAATAAATAGTGTATACTTTGTTATTACAATTATATTAGAAGTGATCTTTAACTTAAAAAAACTTAAAAAGAGCTCATAAAGAAGAAAAAAGTGCTTTTAATATTTCAAATCTTGTGAAAAAAAATTTTCAATTTGTTGGAGTATACTCGATTTTGTTTTTAAAATATACATTAAGTTACAAGTTCTTTCGATAATGTTTCAAAAACTCTAAAATTAGATCGAAACATATTGATATGAGTCATATTTTAAAAAAACATTGACTTTCTAAAAAAATCATGTAATTATAAACTAGAAACACAATTATTTGAGTTAATGATTTACTAAGGAAATAAAGTGGCCTCTTATTTTAAAATTAGTAAATGTAAGTTGATATAACTGATAGAGGATAATCCCTTTTATGAGGTGTTTTTTCTAACATTGATTGACTTTTTGTTTATCATTTTATAGTTTCTAGAGAAAAATTTAAGGAAGGTGATCGTTATTAATAAGATTTTTGTTTCTGGTTACTCAAAAGTTCCTAAAAGAACAACAATTTTAGGAATGTATTCTGAAATTGTTGTAGTGATGGTGATTGATCAAAAAATTCATAAAATAATAAAAGCAGACTGTTCTTTAGCTACTAATTTATCTAATGAATTTGTACAAGAAATTCTAATAGGGCAAAATTTGAAAAATTTTCAACAAATTGAAAACCAGTTTAACAAAAAATATTTTGGGGCAGCAAAAAAAGCTCTTATTGCAGCATGTCGAATTTGTCATGAAAAATATTTACAAACTCAAAAATTAATTGTTTAACTGATGTTTCACGGTATATTTTTTTCTAAAAAAGAAATATACTCCTAGTAATAACATTTAAAGGAGTAGCTTTTATGAATAAAAACTTGCTTGAACATATTCAAATTTTTTAATTGTTTCAACTAAATCTGCTCATTCTACAGATCTACAAAATATTACTGATTCTAAAATCTCTAAAGATTCTATTTATCGATTTCTTAGTTCAGGTCAGTTTTGTGAAAAAAACTTTTGGTTGGCAATTAAACCTACATTAAAATC
>NZ_JBAHZY010000151.1:0-9984 GCF_037132775.1 Psychrilyobacter sp. | reverse complement strand
ACCATACAAGGGGATTAAAATACTATTTTGAAAAAGATCATAAAAATAATATTTCTATTATAGCTCACCCAGATGCATTTAACGAAAAAAAGGTAGATGATTTAAAAATTTGTTCTCCTATTTTAGAAGAGGAACTAAAAGAAAAATGTAATCTAATTCTTTCGAGAGAACCTATTAAAGTAAGTAAAAATATAACTTTTTTAGGAGAAATACCTAAGATGAATAATTTTGAAAATAGAAAAATTATTGGTACACAAACTGTTGATAGTAATTTAGTTGATGATTATGTAATGGATGATACAGCCCTTGTATATAAAAATGAAAAAGGTATTTATATTATTACAGGATGTTCTCACAGTGGGATATGCAATATAATAGAATATGCAAAAAAAATATGTGAAGATGATCGGGTATTAGGGGTTATAGGAGGATTTCATTTGTTTGAAGTAGATGAACAAGTTCATAAAACTATTGATTATCTAAAACAGAATAATTTAAAGGAATTATATCCTTGCCATTGTACTTCTTTTACTGTTAGAGCAGAAATAAACAAGGCTTTGCCTCTAAAAGAAGTTGGAGTAGGTTTAGAAATAAACTGGTAAAATATATAGTCTATGGTAATTATAGGTATTTTTTCTTCCTATCCTATTTAAAAATTTCTATTAAAATTAAGTTGACTTTAACTTGAATTTGAGATAAAATTAATTGGTATAGGGATTCATTAATATATACATTGATCTCCCCCAGGGATTGATGTATAGAACCCTTCTAGTAAATTTATTCCAGACAATAAGTTTACTTGTACTTTCCTCCGAGTCTCCTACTCTTTAAAGTGTAGGAGACTTTTTGTTTATTTGAATTTTCTTTCTTTTTCTTTCAAATTTGTCTTCCCCCCTGTATAATGAAATAGAGCTATATTAAGTGCTATTAACATAGACAATATGGACTAGTGTTCCCATCTATATCAGGCTGTTTTTTTCTGAAAAAAATTGAAATAATTTGTCGAATTATCGTATAAATTTATGGGGAAACACAGGGAGGGAAAGAATGAAATTTTTATTTATAGTTGCATTGATCTTTGGTGTGGCAGTAATATTTTGGCTAAAGCCTAAAAAATATAGTTATATAATTCCTGCATACATACCATTAGGAGAGAAATTTGATATTGATTTTGATGGAATAGCTGAATTTTCAAAGAAAAATAAGGTGATAACAATAGTTAATCCAAATAATGGACCTATAAGTAGAGATGAGAATAAATATTATTTTGAAAAATTAGAAGAAAAAATAAAACAGATACAGAAAAATGGAGGAAAAGTGATTGGATATGTGTCTACCGATTATGGAGACAGAGATGCAAAGGAAGTAAGAAAGGATATAGATATTTGGGAAAAGGAGTGGAATATAGACGGGATATTTTTAGATGAAGGCCTGGGGAGCTGTGGTGATAATTGTGAAATATCAGTAAAAAAATATCAGGATTACTATGAGTATATAGGAGACCAGATTATCGTTACCAATGCAGGGTATATAGATGAAAAATATGAAAAATTCTTAAAAGATGGGGTGATTATGATAGTCTTTGAGAATACTTATAAAAAATTCGTATCGTCTGATAACTATCTGGGTAAACTGGATCTGCATAGGGGAAAAAAAGGGATTTTACTACATACAGCTCCTATAGATATAGATAAGACAAAGTTAAAAAAATTGTATAAGAAATATGACTTAGACTATATATACTTGACTTCTAAAAATTGGGATACTATATCATTGAAACTTTTGTAGTATACTGTAAGAGATAATGGAGGAAGACAATGAATGAAATTTTACGATGCACCAGTTTTAATCTTACTTTCTTACAGTGAGAATGGATTTTCACCGATTGATGATTTAGGAGCTGTGAGCCAAAATATGGGATTGGTAGCAGAAAGTATTGGAATCACAACCAAGAAAGGGTAGTTTTAATAGAATAAAATAAAAGCAACGTGACGTTGCACCCAGATAATAAAAAGTGGAGGTTAAATTATGAAACATAAATTAAATAAAAAAGCTGTAAGGATAATAATTTTATTATCGGTAATATTTTTAATGTTTAATGTAATGAACTCAAAACCATCAAAGGAAGTAGGTGTAAGGGATTATATGCCGAATAAACCTATGGTCAAGATCTTTGAAGGCGGTTTTGAAGGGGCTGGAAGTGTAGAAATAATAGATAAGATAAAGGGTGAATTTTACCAGAAAAAAACTATGGATACAGCTACCATGGGAGTGGTTGTTTATCGTGTAAATAAAGATGGTTATAGAATGGTATATAGAAAAGGGGAGACGAATCAATTAAAAGATAACTATATAGATGAAAAATCAAACAATAATTTGATCCTACTAAGATCACCTATTAAAGAAGGAATTTCTTGGATAAATGACGATAAATCTACATATAAGATCCTATCTGTAGATGAAAAGCTAGAATTGATGGGAAAAGAGGTAGAGGTGGTGAAATTGAGGTATAGGAAGGACGATTCTGAATATTATATCTATTTTGCCCGTGGGCTGGGAATAGTCGAAATAGAGTCTGAAATGGGAAGCAGCAGATTGATAGAAGTAGAGTATGATGTGGAGGACTATCTTTTAAAATTAAAACTGAACCACGAATAATGCAGATGAACACAACTAATAGAGTAAAGAAATAAAATGAGGGAATAGAACGCGGATACTGAAGTATACACGGATGAAAAATAGATTAAACAGGATTTAAAAACATAGAAATTAAGAATTTCTCAGATTGTTTAAGGCCAATAAATATGATATACTATTATGAAAATAAATAATATAGGGTGAATAAAATTGAATGGATTAATTAATGTAGATAAACCCAAAGGATATACCTCCTTTGATGTGATTAGAAAATTGAAAAAAATATTGAATATGAAAAAAATAGGACATACTGGAACTTTGGATCCACTGGCAACAGGGGTACTTGTGATCTGTCTTGGAAGGGCTACTAAATTAGCTAATGTAATAGAGGCTAAGGAAAAAACCTATATAGCTGACTTTGTTTTGGGTTCAAAAACAGATACCTACGATACTGAAGGGGAAGTTATAGATAGAAGTGATGTAAAAGTAACAAGTGAAGATATAAAGAATATATTATCAAAATTTAGAGGGGAGATAAAGCAAGTCCCTCCTATGTATTCAGCACTTAAAGTAAACGGAAAAAGACTCTACGAACTGGCTCGTGAAGGAGTCGTAATTGAAAGAAAAAGCAGAGATGTGGTAATATCAAAGCTGGAATTGATGGAATTTGATGAGGAAAAGCAGACAGGGGAACTTTATTGTGATGTGTCTAAGGGAACTTATATTAGATCACTCATATTTGATATGGGGGAAGAACTAAAAACCTATGCACATATGAATGGACTGAGAAGAACTCAAGTTGGAGAATATCTGGTAGAAGATGGATTTACCATTGAGCAGATGGAAGAGATGGGAGGAAGAGGAGATTTTTCTTTTGTAACTAGTGTAGAAGACAGTTTTGATTTTGAAAAAGTTGAGTTAAAAGATGAAAAACAGATAAAATTATTTTTAAATGGAAACACCGTGATATGTGAAAAACCAAATGACAGATATAGAATATATGTAGATAAAGAGTTTGTCGGATTGGGAGAAGTAATTGAGAATAGATTGAAAGGCTGGAAAGTGTTTTAGACAAATTTTGTGGGGTGAAAGAATGAAATTGATAAAAGCAATGAGAGGAACTAGAGATATCTATGATGTAGAATCTCTAAAATTTAACTTTATAGAAGATGCAGCAAAAGAATTATTAGAAAATTATGGATATGGAAGAATAATTACTCCTACATTTGAATCGACAGACCTGTTCAAAAGAGGAATAGGAGAGGGAACGGATATCGTAGACAAGGAGATGTATACATTTTCTGATCGTGGAGATAGAAGTATCACTCTAAGACCTGAAGGGACAGCTCCAGTAGTAAGATCATATTTAGAAAATAAGACCTATGCTAAGGAAGATCTGACTAAATATTATTATATCAATAATATGTTTAGATATGAGAGACCTCAAGCAGGAAGATATAGAGAATTTTATCAAATTGGTGTAGAGATCCTAGGAAATGGATCACCTATGGCAGATGCTGAAGTGATATCTATGGGATATAGATTGATGGAAAAATTAGGAATAGAAGACCTAAAGGTTAACATAAACTCTGTAGGAGGAAATGAAACAAGGGCAAAATACAGAGAACTTCTGGTAAACTATCTTACTCCTAAAAAAGATGGACTATGTACTGACTGTCAAAATAGGTATGAGACTAATCCACTGAGAGTATTGGATTGTAAGAATAAAGGTTGTCAGGAATTGACGGTAGATGCTCCAATGTTACCTGATAATTTAAACGCCAAAGAGAAAAACCACTATGAAACTGTAAAAAAATATTTAGACATGTTTGGTGTTGAATATGTTGAAAACCCAAGATTAGTTAGAGGACTAGATTATTATTCAAGTACAGTATTTGAGGTTACAACTGAAAAATTAGGATCTCAAGGGACAGTCTTAGGTGGCGGAAGATACGACAACTTAATTAAACAAATAGGTGATAAGGAAGTTTCAGCAGTAGGATTTGGTTCAGGAGTAGACAGACTAATGATGTTATTGGCTGAAGATAAGGTATCAAATACACCTGATGTATATGTAAGCTGGTTAGGTGAAGAAAATATAGATTATGCATTCTTAGTAGCTAACACATTGAGAGATAATGGTGTAAAAGTTTATATTGAATATGCACCGAAATCAGCCAATGCTCATAGAAAAAAAGCATTTAAATTAGGGGCTAAAAGAGAAATACTCATAGACTCAAAATCTAAAGCTAACAAAACTTTAGGATTAAAAGAATTAAGTAGCAGAGATGTAGAAGTAGTTAATTTTGATGAGTTGTTGGGGAAAATTAAATAATTTACAATGTATAATGTACAATTGACAATGGAGAGAAAAAATTAAAAGCTAGTCACGAATTACACTAAGGATATACGAGTATTAAATCTCTTTATTATTTAAATAAAGGCATTTAAATGTATCACGAATATTTATTTTGGGTTAAGACCAAGAAAAAAAGATTTTCTTAGAGTTCTCTCTAGCTTTTCCTTTGTGAGCTTAGTGTAAAGGTTTTGGTTTTAAAATCTAAGAACTTTTTTTAATCTGTAACAAAAATAAAAGTTCTAAGGGTGTCACCCTTAACGGACTCTATTTCTTTTTATCTGAAAAAGAAATAGAAGAAAGAAAAGCAGACTTTTTCTAAATGATGTTATAGGGGTAAGTCAGAGGTAATGTACGTCTTTTTACAGCTACAGTCCTCGTTTCACTGCGGGACTTATTCTGTTGTACGACTTAGTAGGAAATCTACTGTGAAGTAGAGGAACATCCAGAAAAAGGATTTAGAGTCCAAAGAAAAGTCAGGATTAAAAAAGTCAGAACCTAGTCAGCGTCAAGGGGAGAAGGTTCTAACCAAGAAAAAAAAGCTCCTGTGCTGTAGCAGTAGGGTATTATAGATTAGTTAAAATCAGTGTAGATTGGTGGCAAAAAAAGATTTAACTCTGTGACCCTCGGAGATCTCTGTGTCTCTGCGTCAAAAAAAATAAAAAAATAAAAGAATAAAAAAATAAAATTTGAGGTGTTAGAATGAATATTTACAGAACCCATAAATTGGGAGAATTAAGAGCAGAAAATATTGGTGAAACAGTTACTTTATCTGGTTGGGTAGCAACTAAGAGAGATTTAGGTGGATTAACTTTTATCGACCTGAGAGATAGAGAGGGAGTAACTCAAATAGTAGTTCCTCAAGATGCTACAGAAGAGATGAAAGAAACAATCTCTAAGATCAGAAGTGAGTATGTAATCAAAGTAACTGGAGAAGTAAAAGAAAGATTTTCTAAAAATGATAAGATAGCTACAGGAGATGTAGAGGTATTTATTACATCGATTGAAGTCTTGAATAAAGCTGAAATATTACCATTTGAGATCTCAGATGATGCCAATGTAAATGAAAATTTAAGATTAAAATATAGATATTTAGATATTAGAAGACCTGCTATGATGAATAATATCAGAAAAAGACACGATATGATGATGTCTATCAGAAATTATATGGATACCAATACATTTATAGAGGTAGATACTCCAATTCTTACAAAGTCAACTCCTGAAGGAGCTAGAGATTTCTTGGTACCTAGCAGAATGAACGAAGGTAAATTCTATGCATTACCTCAATCACCACAATTATTCAAGCAATTATTAATGATTGGTGGAGTAGAAAAGTATTTCCAAATTGCTAAATGTTTCAGAGATGAAGATTTGAGATCAGATAGACAATTAGAGTTCTTACAATTAGATATGGAAATGTCATTTGTAACTATGGATGATGTAATGGAATATGTAGAGGGATTAGCTAAGACTGTATTTACAAAAGTTACAGGGAATCAAGTTAACTATAGTTTTGAAAAAATGCCGTATTATGAGGCTATGAGCAGATTTGGTTCGGATAAACCGGATGTTAGATTTGGTGTAGAATTAAAAGACTTAACTTCTATAATGAAAGATTGTGGATTTAAGGCGTTCTCTGGAATTGCGAACTCAGGTGGAATAGTAAATGCCATAGTAGCACCAGGACAGGCGACTAACTTCTCTAGAAAAGTTTTAGGAGATTTAGAAACTTATGTAAAAACTTATTTTGGAGCTAAGGGCCTAGCTTGGATCAAAGTAACTGAAGAGGGGGTTAACTCTCCAATAGCTAAATTCTTTTCAGAGGAAGAAATGGCAGAAATCTTAGAGACTACAGGGGCAAAAGTAGGAGACGTAATCTTAATTCTAGCTGATAAAGCTAAGGTAGTTTATGGTGGATTAGGAGCACTTAGATTAAAATTTGGAAATGAATTGGGATTAATAAATAAAGATAGTCATAAATTCCTATGGGTAGTAGACTTCCCTATGTTTGAATGGAGTGAAGAGGAAAAAAGATACAAAGCTCAACATCACCCATTCACATCTATAAAGGAAGAGGATATGGAGATGTTCTTAGCTGGAGATCAAATGGATAAAGTAAGAACTAACTCCTATGATATCATCTTAAATGGTTTCGAAATTGGTGGAGGTTCTATTAGAATCCACGATAGAAAAGTACAAAAAGTTGTATTTGAACAACTAGGATTAACTGAAGCGGAGATCAAAGAAAAATTTGGATTCTTCGTAGAAGCATTTAAATATGGTGCTCCTCCTCATGGCGGATTAGCATTTGGTGTGGATAGATGGTTGATGGCAATGTTGAAGAAAGACTCTATAAGAGATGTAATTCCATTCCCCGTAACAAACAAAGGACAATGTCTATTGACAGAGGCACCAGGAAATGTAGATATAGAGCAATTGGAAGAACTATCATTAGAGAGTACTTTTAAAGAGGAAAAATAACGCCCTCTAAATCTACCTCTTTATAAAAGTGGGAGACTTGAAAATTTAAACAATCAAAAGATGATTTCTGTATTTTACAGGAGTCATCTTTTTTTTAATTCCAAGATATCGATCAGTGGAATAAATAAATTTTTTAATCCATGAAATAAAAAAAGCTTGGACACGGAGAAAAAATGAAAAACTAGTCACGAATTATACGAATGGAAACAAAAAAGAAATAGAACGCGGATGCTATTTTCTACCCGATGTGGGCATCACCAATATACTATTAGTTTACTGTCGTAAACATAGAATATTGCGATAGTCAGCGTCAAGAGTAGAAGGTTCTAAAGCAAGAATAAAATGTTTAACTCTGAGAACCTCGGAGACCTCTGTGTCTCTGCGTTGATAGATCGTAAATTATTGTATTTTTAGAAGAAATAAGGCTACTTATGATACCTTTAAGGCTCACTATGACCTCCTTAAGGCTCATGGGTGACCCTTTCTATTTTTCGCCTCTCAATCCCAGTAGTACCAATGGTTTTAAGGCTTTATAGTCTGCCGTATTTCGATTGTAGGGGTACAATTACAAGGGGGAATTTTTAGGAGAGCACAGGAAGGGAGTGAGGAGATATAATTGACAATGAAAGGAAAATAAAAGCCTTTGTCGCAGATAGAGGCAGATTTAAACCAAGAAAAAAGATAAAAAGACTTGGACACAGAGAGAAAAAAGTTACTGAGAGAAAAAACTGAAAAACTAGTCACGAATTACACGAATGGGCACGAAGAGAAAAAACTAAAAACTTTAGTCGCAGATTACACAGATAGAAGCAGATTTTAAGCAAGAAAATAAAAGCTTCTGTGCTGTGGCAGGAGAGCCACTATTAATTCGCGATACATTTAAATTTCTTTATTAAATGATAGAGAAATTTAATATTCGTATACCTTTAGTGGCAAGAAAAGGTTCTACCCGCAAGGGGCATCCCCAAAATATCTATATCTTATTTTTGTTTGGGTATATTTTTTCTGGGTACAGAACAAAATAAATGATTTATTTTTGTATTTTTTTTTACATAGAACAAATATTTAGTGAAAATATTATCTAAATAATAATTTTGTATGATGTTTATATGATATTTATATGATTTTTAAAAAAAGAAGTTAAAGATAGCTTAAGTTCTTTCTATTTTTGTGGTAAAATATACATTGGATAACTCTACTAATATGTAGTTAAATATCAAAATCTTATAAATTATGAATTGAATTTAAAAACAAAATTATTCACAAGATGAGAATATAACTGTAGGGGTTATTAGCAAGATCTCTACAAGTGAATGGCATCACCAAAATGCTAGTAGTTTACTTTGTAAACGTAGAATTTTGAGATAGAGATTATTGAAAAATCTAAGGATTTAAAGTTGGAGCTAGTTAATGATTAGACTGTATGTGAATCGATCATATTACTAGTAAATATTAAAAAAATATAGTAAAATAAAAGGAAAAATAGGGGGGAGAATGAAGGGTCAAGAAAAGAAAAAATACCCATTAGTAAGCATAATAATGCCCTGCTATAATATAAAAAAGTTTTTAGAAAAAGCTATATTAAGTGTATTGGAACAAACTTATAAGGACTATGAGTTGATTATAATAGACAATGGATCTACTGATGGGTCTTTGGATATTATTTATAAATATCTTGATAAAAATATAATTTTATTGAAGGCAAATAAAAATAAAGGTGTAGTGGGCTCTAGGAATAAAGGTATAAGACATGCCAGGGGTAAATATATTGCCTTTTTAGATTCAGATGATGTATGGCACCCTGAAAAATTATCCAAACAGATATTATTTATGGAAAAAAATGATTCAGCTATTAGCTGTACAGAGTATAATATAGTCTGTGAACAAGGGAAATACCTATATAAATTTGAGATAAAGGAAGATATGATAGATCATTCTAAAAACTTAAAGTTTAATCATCTGGGATGCTCTACAGTTATATATAATAGGGAAAAATTAGGCAAGGTATTTTTCTTTAAGAAGGCCGTATATAAGGAAGACTATGGTCTATGGCAGAAGATTATGAAAACTGGAATAGAAACTCATGTCTATAAGGAGGCCCTTACGGATTATAGGCTAAGAAAAGGATCCATATCTTCTAATAAAGTTAAGATGGCAAAGGAATAATGGAAGTACTATAGAAGGATAGAAAAATTAAATGTTCTAAAAACAGGATATTATTTTACCAACTATGTAACTAAAAATATATTTAAAAAATTCAATTGAAATTGAAATAGGAGACGAAATAAAAGATGTTAGAATCGTTAAAAAGATTTATTCAAGATTTAAAAAAATACAGAGAGTATATAATTTATTCGGCAAAATCAGGGGGCTGTTGCAAGTTTTGTGTAAACTCTAAAAATTAATGTAAAACTTTTATAAAAAGAGGAGTAATAATTCTTTAATTATTGCTTCTCGTTTTTAATATATTAGAACTTTATTTTTTGTATGTCAATAGCAGAGCCTAA
>NZ_JBAHZY010000105.1:0-9772 GCF_037132775.1 Psychrilyobacter sp. | reverse complement strand
AACGATCTTAAATTTAAACTTAGAAGAGTAAGTTTTTCGTGTATTCATAATCAAAATCCCCCATATTGTTTTCTTAAATTATACTCTATTTTTTTGCTTAAGGTTAAACACTCTTTGTATGAATTTATACGACCATTATACTATTATAGAATAATTATTGTAATTATTGAGTTCTAGAAGAAGTGTTGAATTTTTTTAAAAATATTGTAATTATTTCTTGACGTAATATAAAAAATATGTGAATATGTAACTGTGTAAAGTTTCATTTAAGTGAAAAAATTGAAGTGTAAACATAGAATATTTAAATTTAAGGGGGTGAAAATTTAATGAGTATGAAAAAATTCGAGTTTGTTCTAAAAATGGCTGTAGGAGCTCCTTCTAAATCAATCATAGAGATAGATGAAGTAGTAAAGAGGGGACAGTGTATCGCTGAACCGATTTCATTAGGGTGTAAAATACATTCAAGTGTAAATGGTATAGTGAAAAAAGTAACCGACACTTATATAGAAATTCAGGAAACCGAAGGGGATTTAAAGGACTATTTAAAAATAAAAGAATGTGAAAATATTTCTGAGTATGCATTTGAAGCAGGGATAGTAGGATCAGGAGGGGCAGGATTCCCTAGTCACATTAAATTATCTACAAAACTAAATGGAGGTTATGTATTAGCCAATGCAGCTGAATGCGAACCTGTATTATCTCATAATGTAGAGTTAATGGAAAAAAATCCAGAAATTCTAGTAAAGGGTATTAAATATGCCATGGAATCTACTGGAGCTGACAAGGGTTATATTGCTATGAAACCTAAGTATCTTAAAGCTGCTGTGGCCATCGGTAAAGTTTTGAAAAAATATGAAAATATAGAAATAAAATGGTTGCCGAATATGTATCCTGCTGGAGATGAAAGAGTAATTGTTAGAGAAGTTTTAGGAATAGAATTACAACCGGGAGAATTACCATCTAAAGCTAATGCTGTAGTATTTAATGTAGAAACACTAAAAAACTTAGTGTTGGCTATAGAAGATAGAAAGCCTGTCATCGACAAAGATATTACAGTAGGTGGAAGAGTAGTAAATGCTGAAAAAGGTAAAGTGTTCACAGATGTTCCGATTGGATCTACTGTAAAAGAATATATTGAAAAAAGTGGTGGCTATATACTTCCTTATGGAGAGATAGTTGCTGGAGGTCCATTCACTGGAAGTGCTATAACTGAAGATGCATCAATAACTAAAACTACAGGTGGAATATTAGTGGCAATGCCGTATCCAAAAGATACGAGAAAAGTTGGAATAATTGCTTGTGAATGTGGCGCTGATGAAAAAAGATTAACTGAAATAGCTCACGGTATGGGTGGAGAAGTAGTAGCAGAAGTTAAGTGTAAGAGGATGGTAGAAGTTAATGGCAGATATAGATGCGATAAGCCGGGAATTTGTCCAGGACAAGCAGAAAAAGTGTTATTTTTAAAGAAACAAGGTGCAGAAATAATAATAACAGGAACTTGCGAAGACTGAACGAATACAGTTATGACTGTAGCTCCTAGGTTAGGAGTACCTGTATATCATAGTACTGACCACATACTTCGTGGTGCAAGACACAAAATTTATAGAAGTAAGAAAAACTAAATAATATATATTATAGAGAGGATTAGCTTTCTATGTTAATTCGAGCTTAAAGAAAATCAGGAGGGAAAAATGTCAATCACTATAGGAACTGCAAAAGAGCATGCAATGGATTACGCTGTAAGTTGTTGTAGATTTGAGGCCGGAACAATAATCGAGCCTTCAAATTTAGAGGATCCAGCAATATTCTTCGACTTAGAAGATTCAGGATTATTAAAATTTGATGAAAATTCATTAACAATCGGAGAGGTTTTAGGAGTAAAATTAATTAAAACCGCAGAAGCATTAACACCATTAACAGCTGATATGTTAGAGGGGCTTAATGTACAAACTGAAGAGAAAAAACAAGAAGTAGAGGAAGAAGTTGTAGGAGCACCAATAACTTCTACTGAAACTGTAGCACCTGTTTCAATGACAACATCATTAAATGGTGGAATGTTAAAAATTCATATAGGTGAAGGAAAAGACATCAACTTAGAAATTCCTATGTTTACAGCTCAAGGTTCAGTAGGAATGGCAGCACCAGTAGCTAAAATTGTAGAAGTTCAAGAAACTGCTACAACTGCTGAAACAGAAGTAAAAAAATTACCTGCAAAGAAGTTAAGAACTTTAACTAAAAAGCATTTTAAAATAGAAAATGTAGTATTCGGAGAAGAGACTAAGATAGAAGGGACAACTCTTACATTAAGAAAAGGTATAGAATTAGAAGCTGTAAAATCTCAAAAATTAGTAACTTCTATGACTTTAGAGATCATCACTCCATCTGAGTATGATACTTACAGTGAGACTATCATGGACGTTCAACCAATAGCTACAAAAGAAGAAGATAACTTCTTAGGAACAGGAAACACAAGAGTAATCGATGGTGTTATCGTAATGGTAACAGGTGTAGATGAAAATGGAGTACAAATAGGAGAATTCGGATCATCTGAAGGAATCTTATCTGAAAACATCATGTGGAATAGACCTGGATCACCTGATAAAGGAGATATCTTCATCAAAACTACAGTTACAATTAAAGCTGGAACAAACATGGAAAGACCTGGGCCATTAGCAGCTCATACAGCAAGTGACTTTATCACTCAAGAGATCAGAAATGTATTAAAGAAAATGGACGAGTCATTAGTTGTAGAAACTGAAGAATTAGTTCAATTCAGAAGACCTGGAAAGAAAAAAGTAGTAATAATCAAAGAAATCATGGGGCAAGGTGCGATGCATGACAACATCATCTTACCTACTGAACCTGCAGGAATCATGGGGGGGAAACCTAATGTTGACCTAGGAAACTTACCGATCGTATTGTCTCCACTTGAAGTATTAGATGGAGGAGTTCATGCATTAACTTGTATCGGACCAGCATCTAAAGAGTGTACTAGACATTACTATAGAGAACCATTAGTAATCGAAGCAATGAATGACCCTGAAATAGACTTATGTGCAGTTATATTTGTTGGAAGTCCACAAGTTAACTCTGAAAAATTCTATGTATCTGAGAGATTAGGTATGATGGTTGAAGCTTTAGATATAGAAGGGGCTATCGTTACAACTGAAGGATTTGGAAATAACCATATCGACTTTGCAAGTCATATTGAGCAAATTGGAATGAGAGGAATGAAAGTAGTAGGAATGTCATTCTCTGCAGTTCAAGGTGCATTAGTTGTAGGAAATAAATACATGGAACTTATGGTAGACAACAATAAGTCTGAAGAAGGAATCGAAAATGAAGTTCTTGCTTGTAACACATTATGTAAAGAGGACGCTTTAAGAGCTCTTGGAATGTTAAAGTCGGCTATGGCTGGTTCAGATGTTAAGGGACCTGAAAGAAAATGGAATCCAAATGTTAAAGAATCAAACTTAGAATCTGTAGAAGCTCACTTAGGAACAAACATAGATAGAGTTTTAAATGAAACTTCTATTCCAATGAGTGAAAAAAGAACAGAAAAATTAAAAACTAAATAAGTCTAAATTATGAAATATGGAGTCAAATTATGAAATATGGAGATAGATTAGTAAAGATGCAAGGAATCATAGTAAAGCTATCTGATGGTGGCATATCTATGGATTTAAAAGGAAGGTTAGGTCACCTAACTGTTCCTATGAGAATGCTGATAACTGATTATGAGTTAAAAGTAGGTCAAGAGGTAGAATTTAACATGAGTTTTCCAGAAGTAATGTCCGGAGAAGTAAATGAAAAATATGTAAGTAATATAGAGAAAAATAAAAGAGGAGGAAAATAAAATGGCAATAAAAGGTATGCAATCAGAAATATTTGTACCAATCACTCCTAAGTCTGTTTGGACGCCAGTAACTAAGCCTTTAAATAAAATGAAGATAGGTTTAGCAACTGCTGCAGGAGTACATTTAAAATCACAAGAAAGATTTAACTTTGCTGGAGATTTCACATATAGATTTATTCCAGGAGATGCACCTACATCTGATATGATGGTATCTCATGGTGGGTATGATAACGGTGACGTAAACAAAGACATTAACTGTATGTTCCCAGTAGATCCATTAAATGAATTAGCTAAAGAGGGATTCATCAAAGAAATATCAGGAATCCACGCGGGATTCATGGGTGGAGGTGGAAACCAAGAGAAGTTTAAAAATGAAACTGGTCCTGCCATCGCTGCAAAATTTAAAGAAGACGGCGTAGACGCTGTAGTATTAACAGCTGGCTGAGGGACTTGTCACCGTTCTGCTGTACTAGTACAGAGAGCGATTGAGGAATCGGGGATTCCTACAATAATCATCGCAGCATTACCACCAGTAGTAAGACAATCTGGAACACCAAGAGCAGTAGCACCAAACGTACCAATGGGAGCTAATGCAGGTGAACCTAATAATCCTAAGATGCAAAAAGATATCTTAGTGGCAACATTAGAACAATTAATGGAAATTCAAACACCTGGTAAGATAGTAAAATTACCATTTGAATATATCGCAAAGGTATAATTTGAATTTTTAGGAGATTATATATGAAAAGTTTAAAAAGACGTAAGTTGCAAATAAAAGCTTTTCACATAGAGAGAGTGGTTTCTTCGGAAACCACTTCAATCTCTGGAAATACTCTGTCTCTAGGAACAGATATGAAAAATCCAGAGTTAATATCTCGATTAAAATATGTGAAAGAGTTAAGAATCGAGTTAATTAAGCCAAACGAAAGAGATAAATTTGTTAATTCTATTGTGGACTTTATCCCTATTTCAACGAAGGTATTGGGTAAAATGGGAGAAGGTATAACTCATACATTGACAGGGGTCAATGTAATGTTAACTGCTATAGATGAAGATAATATTCAAGCAGCAGAATTCGGGTCTTCAGAAGGAATATTATCAGAACAAGTAGTATTTGGAAGAGCAGGAACACCCCAAAAAGAAGATTTGATCATCCACATGGATGTGATATTAGTATCAGGGGGAACCAAAATTAGAGGTGGAATAAACCAATGCCACGAAATTTGTGACTATTTTATTCAACAGATAAGGGAAAAATTAAAAAAGCTAAATGGGAGAAATTGTACAGATAAATGTGAATTTTTTGACAAGATCAGACCAGAAGGGAAAAAAGTAGTTATATTAAAACAAGTTGCGGGGCAGGGTGCTATGTATGATACTAGGATTTTTTCTGCAGAACCATCTGGGTTTTCAGGTGGGAAATCTATAATAGACTTAGGAAATATGCCTGTACTTATAACTCCAAATGAATATAGAGATGGTGCTATAAGGGCTATGCATTAGGAGGGATTAGATATGGGGATAGGACCTTCAACAAAGGAAACGACACTGCATCATTTTAGAGATCCATTGTTAGATGTAGTCTCTAATGATCGAGATATAGATCTATTAGGGATAATATTAGTAGGGACTCCTCAAGGGAACGAAGAGAAGAATTTTGTAGGGAATAGAGCTGCAAACCTAATTGAAGCAATGAGAGCAGATGGTGTTATTTTTTCACTAGATGGTTGGGGTAATAGTCATGTAGATTATGAAAACACCATGAGAGAGATAGGGGAAAGGGAAATACCGGTAGTTGGACTTAGCTTTGTTGGAACTCAAGGAGAGTTCGTTGTGAAAAATAAATACATGGATACTATAGTCGACATAAATAAAAGTAAAGATGGTATTGAAACAGAGGTTGTAGGAGAAAATAATATGACCCATCTAGATGCAAAAAAGGCTTTGGCAATGTTAAAGCTTAAAATAAGAAGGGGGAATGAATAATGAAGATCAACAAACAGATAATAGCTGTAGATTCACACACAATGGGAGAACCAACTAGAATAATCATCAGTGGAGTACCAAAAATTCCTGGAAAAACAATGGCAGAAAAGAAAACTTATTTAGAAAATAACATGGATAACGTAAGAACATTATCTATGCATGAGCCTAGAGGTCATGCTGATATGTTTGGATCAATCATAGTGACTCCTACAATAGATGAAGCAGATTTAGGAATAATCTTTATGGATGGAGGAGGTTACTTAAACATGTGTGGTCATGGAACTATCGGTGCAATGACGGTGGCAGTAGAGATGGGAATGGTAGAAGTTACCGAACCATATACGAATATCACGCTGGAATCCCCTGCAGGTTTAATCAAAGGAACAGTTAGAGTAGAAGATGGAAAAGCTTTAGAAGTATCATTTACAAATGTACCGGCTTTTTTATATAAAGAAGGCGTTAAGATAGATGTAGAAGGCATTGGAACTTTAACGGTAGATGTTTCATTCGGAGGAAGTTTCTTCGCTATATTAGAAGCTTCTCAACTAGGATTGGATATTTGTCCAGCTAATACAAATAAATTATGTGAATTAGGTGTAAAAATATTAAAAGCTGCCAACGAGCAAATCACAGTAAAGCATCCTGAATTAGATCATATCAATACAATTGATTTAGTGGAGATCTATGGACCTGCCAAGAGCGAAGATGCTACTTTACAAAATGTAGTAGTATTTGGAGAGGGTCAAGTAGATAGATCACCTTGTGGAACAGGAACATGTGCTAAGATGGCGACTTTATACACTAAAGGAAAGTTAGCAAAAGGGGAAAAATTTGTTTATGAGAGTATAATAGAAACTAAATTTATCGGTGAAATATTAGAAACATTTGAAAAAAATGGAGTGAAATATGTAGTTCCGCAAATTACAGCAAGTGCATACATTACTGGAGTAAACCACTTATATGTAGATCCAACAGATCCATTAAAATATGGATTTTCATTGAAATAAAAAAAAATATAGAAATTAATCATTTATATGTAGATTCGACGGACCCATTAAAATATGGGTCCTTATTAAAATAAAGGGGGTATAAAAATGGTACAAATATTACTGGGAATATTAGCAATTATGGGGGTTTGGTATTTAGTCGTTTTTGCTAAAGACTACAAAGAATTCAAAAAGAATAACGCAGGAGTAAATGAAGGAAGTACAGTAGCACATGCAGGAATAGGTCTTGGAATAAATTTCTTCGACACTTTGGGTATTGGTGGATTTGCACCGATGACGGCTCTTTTCAAGCAATTTAACTTAGTGCAGGATAGAATTTTACCGGGAACTTTAAATGCAGCGATGACCATTCCTGTAATGGCTGAGGCTTTTATATTTATTAAAAAAGTAGAAGTTGAACCTGTAACATTGATCTCTATGTTAGTAGCAGCGACTTTAGGTGCTATATTAGGAGCAGGTGTTGTAGCTAAATTAGATGAGAAAAAAGTACAATTATATATGGGATCAGCATTGGTAATAGTAGTGTTGATAATGGTTGCGCAACAACTTGGATTAATTCAAGGTGGAGGAACAGCAGTAGGGTTATCAGGAATGAAATTAGTGATAGCTATAGTAGGAAACTTTATATTAGGAGCTCTTATGACTTTAGGAATAGGTCTATATGCACCTTGTATGGCTTTAGTATACGCTCTAGGTCTAAGTCCATTGGTGGCATTCCCCGTTATGATGGGTTCTTGTGCGTACCTTATGCCAGCAGCAAGTGTTAAGTTTATTAAGGCAGGAGCTTACAATAGAAAAGCAACTTTAATGAATATGATATTTGGCGTTATAGGGGTAGTAATTGCTGCTTACTTAGTAACAGGGTTATCTATTGCAGTGTTAACTAAAGTAGTTATAGCAGTAGTATTATATACAGCTATTAAATTATTAAAAGATTCTAGAAAGATTGCTTCAGTAACAGTTTAATCAATTTTAAAAGTTAATTGGATATACTTTAATTAAATTTAACCTTCCTAGTTATTAGATGTATGATCTAGTGACTTAGGAAGGTTTTTTATATGGAAAATTTATCTTTTTTACAAACCAAAACATATTTTTATATCATATAACATCCTTTGTAAGGGGTATAACATACAAATATATTTTATATTATACTTTTAATTTTAAATTTTTTTAATATAAAACCACTTATTGGGAATAAGTGTACAATAATTGACCGCATAAAGATTAAAAAATGATCTTTTTTAATCTTTTCATTGACTTTTCGAGTAAAAAAGGGTTATATTGAGATGTAAAAAATTTTAATATATTCTCAAGGGGGAAAGATGTCGGTAAAAATAGCAATAAATGGTTTTGGAAGAATTGGAAGGCTAGCGTTAAGAGTAATGGAAGATGACCCTGAATTTGAGGTAGTAGCAATAAATAGTATGAGTGGACCGGAGACGGCAGCATACCTATTAAAATATGACACTGCCCAGGGAAGGTTCAAAGAAGAACTGATAAAGTATACAGAGGACGCAATAGTGATAGATGGTAGAGATGTAGCTGTATTTACTGAAAGAGAAGCAGTAAATTTACCATGGGGAGAATTAGGAATAGATGTAGTTCTCGAATGTAGTGGATTTTACACTTCAAAGGAAAAATCACAGGCTCATATAGATGCAGGAGCAAAAAAAGTAGTCATATCAGCACCAGCTTCTGGAAATATGAAAACAGTTGTGTATAATGTAAATGATGATATTTTAGATGGAAGTGAAACTATAATATCAGGAGCATCTTGTACAACAAACTGTTTAGCTCCAATCGTAAAAGTTTTGGATGATAAATTTGGAGTAGTAAGAGGATATATGACAACTGTTCATGCTTTTACAAATGATCAAAACACTCTGGATGGATCTCATAAAAAGGGAATTCACTCAAGAAGAGGAAGAACAGCAGCAGGGAATATGGTTCCTACAACAACAGGAGCAGCAATTGCTTTAGGTAAAGTAATTCCACATCTAAAAGGGAAATTGGGAGGAGCAGCCATAAGAGTGCCAACTGTAACAGGTTCTTGTATAGATCTCATGGTTAGATTAAAAACGAAGGTTGAAGCAGAGGATATTAATCGGGCTATGAAAGAAGCGTCTAATGAAACATTGGGGTATACAGAAGATCCTATCGTTTCTTCAGATTGCATAGGGATGCATTATGGATCTTTATTTGACGCACAGTGTACAACGGTTATGGAAGTAGATGGACATCAAATAATAAAAGTTTTAGCTTGGTATGACAATGAAATGTCTTATACTGCTCAATTAGTCAGGATTTGCAAAAAAATATCAAATATATAAAGAACAAATAAAAAACCTCTTAGCTATAAAATTATTATAGATAGGAGGTTTTTATTATATAAAATTTGTGGTATATCCTATATTAGAGATGATTTTGATGAAAAGAATAGTACTAGCAGGTGGATGTTTTTGGGGTGTAGAAGCTTATTTTAAAAGGGTAAAGGGAATCATGGCTACCAAATCAGGTTATGCCAATGGAAAAACTGAAGAGGTTATATACAAGGAGGTTTGCACGGG
Source organism: Psychrilyobacter sp. (assembly GCF_037132775.1). GTDB lineage: Bacteria > Fusobacteriota > Fusobacteriia > Fusobacteriales > Fusobacteriaceae > Psychrilyobacter. Next base: position 353 of record NZ_JBAHZY010000105.1, on the reverse strand, counting down.
TAAAACAGGACATGTAGAAGCGTGTTATTTGGAATATGATGAAAAAATAATACCATTAAGAATGGTATTAAATCATCTATTTAGAGTAATAGATCCAACTTCACTGAATAAACAGGGGGGGATATCGGAACTATAGCAATAGGTAAGACTTTGAAGTTATCTCTAGGGGCTGTTGCAAGTTTTGTGTAAACTCTAAAAATTAATGTAAAACTTTGGCGGTGAGTCTTGTCAAGCACACCACCACATATTTTCAAGGAAAACTTCATTTGCAGTAAAATAATTTAATACTTTTCGCGGTCTATTTCTAATTCTTTCTACAGTTCTTTCTAACTCATCATCTGGTATTTCTGAAA
>NZ_JBAHZY010000102.1:0-9561 GCF_037132775.1 Psychrilyobacter sp. | reverse complement strand
TCAGAAATACCAGATGATGAGTTAGAAAGAACTGTAGAAAGAATTAGAAATAGACCGCGAAAAGTATTAAATTATTTTACTGCAAATGAAGTTTTCCTTGAAAATATGTGGTGGTGTGCTTGACAAGACTCACCGCCATTATTTAAATTAACTTTAGATGTAAAGTTAAAGTTTAAATATAAACTTCGTAAAAGAAACTAAAACTAGAGTATATAGCGATAGTTTTCCCTGGTGAAGGGGAAACACCAAAAGGGAAAGAGTGATTAAAAAGGAGAAAAAATGGGGAAAAACAGAAAGAATATCATGATAATATCATATACCATGTTTGCGTATATGGGGATAGCTTTTTTATCCCAAGGATCTCTAAAGTTAGAGATGGCAGAAAACTTTGGAATAACTACATCAAAACTACAATACTTATTTACAGTATTTTCAACAGCAAGTATGGTTACTGTAATAGCTAATAAGGTGTTTTTAGAAAGAGTTCCATTAAAATTAGAGGTTATTTTATCCAGTATATTTATATTGGTTGGAACATTTTTTATGGTTTTGACAAAAAATATAAATATATTTATGATTGGATTAATATTGTCAGGCCTGGGGATAGGAGTATATATATCTTTGGGGAGTTATTTAATTATAAATACATTTACCGAAGACAGAAATGGGAAACTTAATTTTTTACATTTTTCATATTCCATAAGTGCAGTATTAACCCCTATTATCGCAGCGACATTGATTGGAATAAATTTCAGATGGAATGTAGTATATATGATACTTCTAATTTTGGTAATCGTAATTATTTTCTTGGGTCTAAGGACAGATTTTAGTAATATTACTCATGAGAAAGATAAAGGAACGGAATCCTTGTCAGTTAAATGGGATGTAAAGGTATATTTATCGGCATTGATGCTGTTTTTATACGTTTTTACAGAGATGATATTTTCATATTGGATAGTAGAATATATGATAAATAAAGGAGCACATGGAGGGGAAGCCAAGATTTCGCTTTCTATATTTTGGTTATTTATAGCGGGAGGAAGGTTGGTGGCTGGTAAAAATGGTCATAAATTTAAAGTGAATAATATAGTTGTGACTCTATTAATAATGGCTTTGACATCATATTTTACTCTGATGTTAGTTCAAGGAATTTTGGTAACCTATATATTTGTAGGGCTTTTGGGACTGGGTTTTTCAAGTTTATACCCATCTATCATAGCTTTAGGAATTGAAGGAAGAAAAAATATAAGCCCAAGTTTGATGACTTTCATAATGACATCCGGTTCTGTAGGCGGGATAATGTATTCTCCTATCTCTGGATGGGTAAACAGTAATTTTGATGTAACAATAACTATGGGAATAGGAGTAATAACGACTGTATTGATGCTGTCTGTATCATTTGTTTTAAAATTTAAAAAAACAACAATGACTAAATATTAAGAACAAGAGATCTAAAAATTCTGAGTTTCTCGAGTAAAGATATTTACATTTTGTACATTATGTGGTAATATTTTTTAGTGAATTTAATAACTTTGAAATTCGTATAAGCATTTACTGTAATGAAAACGGAAATAAAAACAAAAAAAAGTATGTTTTTAATGAAAAATTAAGATTCCAAATGGAAAAACAATAATAATAATGTATTATTATACAAGGGTAGTTTAAATATATATATACCTTGACACAACCGACCAGCAGGTAGTAAAGTATTTGTATGGAAATTTTAGTCGGAGGATATGTTTATGAGCAGTAAAAATGACATATTTTATTACTTATCCTTACTTACTCAATTGGGAGTTACTATGATATTTAGTATCCTGATATGTATTTTTATCTATAAAGTAATTGCAAAATTTATAGGTGAAAATATATTTTTATTTATTTTTTTTATAATATTGGGTGTTGTAGGAGGATTTTATAATGTTTACCGCCTCATAATGAAAAAAAAATAGCTTTGTTTTAATCGTGATTAGAATCTAAAAAAAAATAGATTATGGCAAAAGATAGGGTAAATATATATAGTGGAAATAAATGAAAAACGAGGTAGAATAATGGGAAAAGAATTAAGGATACTCATAAGAAACAGTGTGATAACATCGGCATTGATACTTGTATATGGGATCGTAAGTTGGGATAAATTGGTGCTGCTGGCTATATTTGGTGGATCTTTAGTTTCACTTTTGACTTTATATATGACCATAAGAGATGCAGAAGTTTCTGTTCATAGTTCAAGTGCAAATAAATTAACAATATTAGGGTACACTAAGAGGTATTTCGTATATGGTATATTTTTATATATAATGGCTAAATTTTTAGGATTTAGTGGTATTGTAATGGGAGGAATGGGACTTTTAAATGTTAAGTTCAACATATTATTATTTGGTGTTAATGGATTTATAAATAAATTGAAACACAGATCAAAAAATTAACTTCATGAAAGGAGGGTAGTTTTACTATGAGTAAGAAACCAATGAGTTTTAAAGTCTTTGCAGGTGTAGCAATAGCAGTAACAGTAGTTATAAACTTTGTATTAAAAGTTGCTGTGAAAGCTGGAGCAGTAAGTATACTTATACCGCCATTAGTGCAGGGACCAAAGGTAGTATTTTTTATACCGACTCCTCATAAGTTTTCGTTCGCTATGGAAATGGCAAATGGAGGGTATGGGGTTCCAGTAACAATTACAGTCGTAACAACATGGGCCTTGATAGCTTTATTTTTCCTTGTTTTTAATTGGGGATTAAAAAATCTTGAGATGGTACCAGGAAAAAAGCAGGCATTTTTCGAAACATTATATGATATATATGATGGCTTGGTAACACAGATGTTTGGTAAAAGAGGAAGAGAATTTATAGTGTATATATCAGCTTTAATAAGTTTTATAGCTATATCTAACATTACATCATTTTTTCCAATTCCAGGATTCAGTACAATAGATGGTCAATTAGTAATTTCACCATTACTTAGATCTCCATCGGCAGATATCAACACTACGTTAGGGCTAGCACTTATCACGACATTTATGTTTATTTATGTTGCTATTAAAGAAAATGGTATAAAAGGATATTTAGGAGGATTGTGTCAACCATCTCCAGTAATGTTACCGATGAATATAATAGGGGAATTAGCTAAACCAACTAATATCTCTATGCGTTTATTCGGAAATGCATTTGCGGGAATGGTAATTATGGGACTATTATATATGGCAGCACCAGCAGTAGTACCAGCACCACTTCACTTATACTTTGATCTTTTCCAAGGTCTAGTACAAAGTTTCGTATTTACAATGTTAACAATGGTATATATTCAAGGATCGTTGGCAACAGAAGATTAAGCAATAACACAAATTATTTTATAAAAAAAATCAGGAGGGAAAAGAATATGGATATGATGACAGCAAAAACAATAATATTAGCGGCTTCAGCTTTAGGTGCTGGATTAGCAATGATCGCGGGATTAGGGCCAGGAATAGGAGAAGGTTATGCGGCAGGTAAAGCAGTAGAAGCTGTTGCAAGACAACCAGAAGCAAAATCAGATATCATTTCAACAATGGTAATGGGACAAGCAATATCAGAATCAACTGGTATATACTCATTAGTAATCGCTTTAATATTATTATACGCAAATCCATTCATCGGATTATTAGGATAAGCTAACTTGAATCTATTAGATAGATTTAGATTAATTTTCTAAGAGAGGAGGTAGTTAGTTTGAACGAGACATTTATGCCGGCAGTAGGAATAGATATAAACCTATTTTGGCAAATAATAAACTTTGTTATACTTATTTTTGTTTTCAAGAAATTTTTTCATAAACCATTAAATGATTTCTTAGAGACAAGAAGAGAAAAAATAGCAGGAGAATTAACTCATGCTAAAAAAGATAGAGAGGCAGCAGCAACTTTAAATGAAGAAGCAGCTAAGACTATAAAGGCAGCAAAAATAGACGCTAATAAGATAATATCTATAGCAGAAAAGAAAGCTGAAGAAAGAAAAAAACTTATCCTTAAGGAAGCAAATGCTACAAGAGAAAAGATGATAGCTTCAGCAGAAACTGATATAGCTAAGATGAAATCTCAAGCAAGAAAAGATTTACAAATTGAAGCTACTAAATTAGCAGCTATATTAGCGGAAAAGATGATCAATGAAAAAATGAACGATGAGCTAGGAGGAAACTTACTAGACCAATTCATTGATGAGGTAGGGGATATTAAATGATAGGAGCTAAAGTAGGAAAAAGGTATGCAACAGCAATCTATGAGATCGCTGCAGGAGAAGGTAAAGTAAAGGAAGTCTACGAAACTCTTAATTCGATTATGGAAACATATTTAGAAAATTTAGAGTTTAAAAATTTAGTGGCTCACCCGCTTATTTCAAAAGAGAAGAAGAAAAGCTTTGTAAAAAAAATATTTCCTGACTTGGACGAAGTTGAGATGGATATAGTGGATTACTTAATCGATAAAGATAGACTGCTGGACATTAGATCTATTGTAGCAGAGTATTTAAAGATCTATTATGAGAAAAATCAAATAGTAGATGTAGAAGCTACCTTTGCACTGGAGCCTAGTGAAGGACAAAAAGAAAATCTAATTAAAAAATTAAAGACAAAAACAGGTAAAAAAATAAACTTAACTGTAAAGGTGGACAGCTCTATTATCGCAGGTGGAATCCTTAAAATTGGGGACGAGATCATAGACGGTAGTATCAAGAGGCAACTAGAAACTTTATGGAAAAAATAAGTGGTAGGAGGTGTGCTAGTTGAAAATTAGACCGGAAGAGATCAGCTCTATTATAAAGACTGAGATCGAAAATTATAAAAAATCTTTAGATATAAAAACTTCAGGATCTGTAGTAGAAGTTGGAGACGGAATTGCTAGAATATATGGTTTAAGCAATGCAAAAGCTGGAGAATTATTAGAATTTCCAAATGGTATAAGAGGAATGGTTCTGAACCTGGAGGAAAATAATGTAGGTGCGGTACTTTTAGGAGACCCAACTGCAGTAAAAGAAGGCGACGAAGTGAGAGCTACAGGAGAAATAGCATCTGTTCCAGTAGGAGAGGCATTATTAGGAAGAGTAGTAAATGCATTAGGAGATCCAATAGACGGTAAAGGCGAAATAAAAGCTGAAGCTAGAATGAATATAGAAAGAAAAGCTACAGGGATCATCCAAAGAAAACCTGTACATGAGCCGATGCAGACTGGAATCAAGGCAATAGACGGAATGGTACCAATCGGTAGAGGGCAAAGAGAACTTATAATCGGAGATAGACAAACTGGTAAAACAGCTGTAGCTATCGATACGATCATAAATCAAAAAGGTACTGGAGTTAAGTGTATCTACGTAGCAATTGGTCAAAAAAGATCAACTGTAGTAAATATAGTTAAAAAGTTAGAGGATGCAGGTGCTATGGATAATACAATCGTAGTAGCAGCAACAGCATCTGAAGCAGCTTCATTACAATATATTGCACCATATTCTGGTGTAGCAATGGCAGAATATTTTTCTGAAAAGGGAGAGCACGTTTTAATCATCTATGATGATCTTACTAAACATGCCATAGCTTATAGAGAAATGTCATTATTACTAAAGAGACCGCCAGGCAGAGAAGCATATCCTGGAGACGTTTTCTATCTACATAGTAGATTATTGGAGAGAGCGGCTAAGTTATCGGATGCGATGGGTGGAGGATCAATCACTGCATTGCCAATCATTGAAACTCAATCTGGAGACGTAGCAGCATATATCCCGACAAACGTAATTTCAATTACAGACGGGCAAATATTCCTGACTACCGATCTATTTAACGCAGGACAAAGACCGGCAGTTGACGCAGGAATATCTGTATCAAGGGTTGGAGGAGCGGCTCAAATTAAAGCGATGAAGCAGGTAGCTTCTAAAGTGAAATTAGAGTTATCTCAATATAATGAAGTGTTATCTTTCTCACAATTTGGTTCAGACCTGGATAAGGCAACTAAAGCTCAGTTAGAAAGAGGACATAGAATCATGGCAATGTTAAAACAGGATCAATACAGACCGTATAAAGTAGAGGAGCAGGTAATATCATTCTACTCAGTAACTAAGGGTCATTTAGATTCAGTTGCATTGGAAGATATCGGTAGATTTGAGAGGGATTTAATAGCTGATTTAAGAAATAATTCTACTGTTTTAGATGAAATATTAGAGAAGCAAGCTTTGGACAAAGACTTAGAAGCTAAGATGGACAAAGCTATATCAGAATTTAAAGCAAATTTTAGTTAAGTGAGGTGAGATTGTGGCTGCGAATATTAAAGAGATAAAGAGCAGGATCAAAGGAGTACAATCTACCCATAAAATAACTAAGGCAATGGAAGTTGTTTCATCTACGAAATTTAAGAGATACTCTAAATTAGTAGGTGAATCAAGACCTTATTCGGAAGCTATGGATGGGATATTGAGTAATATCGCAACCGGGATAAAGAATGAGAAAAATCCTTTGTTTGATGGAAAGGCTGAAGTTAAAAAGATAGGAGTTGTACTTATGACTTCTGACAGGGGACTTTGCGGGGGATTTAACTCTCAAGCAAATAAAGCTCTGGAAAGACTGAAGGCAGAAAATCCAGATAAGAAAGTTTCAATAATTGCCGTGGGTAAAAAAGGTAGAGATTATTGTAAAAAAAGAGATTATGATTTAAAAGGTGAATATATTCAATTAATTCCTGAAAATATGTTTGATAAAGCTAAAGAGATCAGTGAAAATATAGTTGATTTTTATTTAGAAGGTATCTTTGATGAAGTGTATATCATCTATTCAAAATTTGTTTCGGTTATATCTTCAGACCTTACGACTAAAAGACTTATTCCTATCGAAAAGGTAGAGAGTGACTCCAATGAGCCGTATATCTTTGAACCATCAGCAGAATATATATTATCAACGTTATTACCAAAATATCTAAATATAGTATTATATCAAGCTATATTAGATAATACTACAAGTGAACATGCAGCTAGAAAAACTGCCATGAAGAGTGCAACTGATAACGCTAATGATCTAGTAGAAAGTTTGACTCTGCAATTTAACAGAGCTAGACAAGCTGCCATAACACAAGAAATTGCTGAGATCGTAAGTGGATCGCTGGCACAGCAATAATAATAAAATAAGGAGGAGAACTTTGGAAAATAAAGGAACTCTTATACAGATAATAGGACCTGTAGTAGACGTAAAGTTCCCAGGAGACTTACCAAAGATCTATAACGCTATCAAGATAGAGTTAGAAGATGGGAAAGTCTTAGTAGCAGAGGTGCAACAGCATTTGGGAAACAATGTTGTAAGAGCCGTAGCTATGGACGCGACTGAAGGTTTACAAAGGGGTATGAATGTAACAGATACTGGCGCAGCAATAACTATTCCAGTAGGAAGAGCAGTATTAGGTAGAATCTTAAACGTATTAGGTGAGCCTATCGATGAAGTGGGAGAGATCAACGCTGAAGAGACAGCTCCTATACATAGAGAGGCACCAAGCTTTGAGGAACAAGGAACAGGAGTAGAAATTCTTGAGACTGGAATCAAAGTAGTAGACTTATTAGCTCCATACTTAAAAGGTGGAAAGATTGGTCTATTTGGAGGAGCAGGAGTAGGGAAAACTGTACTTATCATGGAACTTATCAATAACATTGCTAAGGGACATGGAGGACTTTCTGTATTCGCAGGAGTAGGAGAAAGAACAAGAGAAGGTAGAGACTTATTTGACGAGATGACTGAATCAGGAGTTTTAGATAAAACTTCATTAGTTTATGGTCAAATGAATGAACCACCTGGTGCAAGACAAAGGGTAGCATTAACTGGTCTTACAATTGCAGAGCATTTTAGAGATAAGGAAGGTCAGGATATATTATTCTTTATCGACAATATCTTTAGATTTACTCAAGCAGGATCTGAAGTATCTGCACTATTAGGAAGAATGCCTTCAGCTGTTGGATACCAGCCAAACTTAGCAAGTGAGATGGGAACTCTTCAAGAAAGAATCACATCTACAAAAACTGGATCGATCACTTCGGTACAAGCGGTGTATGTACCAGCCGATGACCTTACTGACCCGGCTCCAGCAACAACATTTGCCCATCTAGATGCAACGACAGTTTTATCTAGAAGAATTGCATCGTTAGGAATCTACCCAGCGGTAGACCCACTAGATTCTACATCTAGAGTACTTGACCCGCAGGTAGTAGGTCATGAACACTATAAAGTAGCTAGAGATGTACAAGAGGTATTACAAAGATATAAAGAGTTACAAGATATCATTGCAATCTTAGGAATGGATGAATTATCTGATGAAGATAAATTAGCAGTAAATAGAGCTAGAAAGATCGAAAGATTCTTCTCTCAACCATTTACAGTTGCAGAGCAATTTACTGGAATGTCTGGTAAATATGTACCTGTAAAAGATACTATCAAAGGATTTAAAGAAATCTTAGATGGAGTACATGATGACTTACCTGAGCAGGCTTTCCTATATGTTGGTAGTATAGAAGAAGCTATTGCAAAGGGAAGAGACTTATTGAAGGGGGAATAAGATATGTCAACTTTTAAATTAGAAGTTATAACCCCTCTGAAAAAAGTATTAGAAAGTGAAGTTGAAAGGGTAATTCTTAGAACTAGTGAGGGTGATATGGGTATATTAGCAAACCATGCTCCTCTAGTTGCAGAATTAGCTGTAGGTGAGATGAAGATAAAATCTAATGGTATTGAGGAGAGATTCTTTGTAGCAGGTGGTTTTTTGGAGATCTCCAAAGATAGAACTTTAGTATTGGCTGATGAAGCTATTAATATCAAGGATATTAATGTGGAAGTAGCTAGAAAAGAAGCAGAATTTGCTAAGCAAAAATTGGCTAAGTTAAAAGAGGATAGAGATATTGCGGTAACGCAAAAAGCTCTAGAATCAGCTTTGACTAAGGTAGGAATGGTAGAAGGTAGATAAGTTTAAAATAAAAGGAAAGATGCGACGGCATCTTTCCTTTTTATTTTAATAGAATAACTAATTTAAATTTTTAACCTAGCCATACTATAAGCATCTATATATTTAACATCTCCAAAAACATAATCTTTAAGAGTACCTTCGATTTTAAAACCAAATTTTTCATATAGATTAATTGCTTTTTCATTATCTGTATAAACCTCTAATTCAATTCTCCTGATATTATGCCAATTATCTGCAAGGTCTAAAATTTCTTTTAACAATCTGCTTCCTATCTTATTATTTTGCTATATATTGTTACTAAATATACTCTATAAACTTATTTCCTGTCAAGAGAGGTGGAAAAAGCTCTCTTTAATTAAAAAAATATTGTATAATTAATTAGAAATATAATTCTATTGAGATTATTATTACATATTTTCATTTCTTTTCCTAGTTACAATCAGTACCTTATTTTAAAGAATAATGATTTCTATGGTGGTCGTGTTTGTCAAACAGTTTATGAAAAAACTTAAGCAATTTTTTGAGTACCAAAATATACCTTAGCAGGTGTTTCATAATCTAAAGAACTATGTCCTCTATCGTTATTATAAAAATTAATATACCTTTTT
>NZ_JBAHZY010000093.1:0-6017 GCF_037132775.1 Psychrilyobacter sp. | reverse complement strand
TCAGAAATACCAGATGATGAGTTAGAAAGAACTGTAGAAAGAATTAGAAATAGACCGCGAAAAGTATTAAATTATTTTACTGCAAATGAAGTTTTCCTTGAAAATATGTGGTGGTGTGCTTGACAAGACTCACCGCCCTTCTTCTAAAATTTGTTCATCTTGTAATGTAGTAAAATTGACTCTTGAACTTAATGAAAGAGTATATAAATGTGAATGTGGTCTTTCAATAGATCGTGACCTAAACGCGAGTTACAATATACTTTCGGAAGGAAAAAAACTACTAACTTACTAAAATATATCAGGGTAGGGCTTACCCGTTGAGCTTGGTAAATATGAGTTAGGATTTAATAACTCACTTCCCAAGAAGCCCCCTCCTCAAGCCATTTTCATAGGCTAGGTGGGGGAGTATGTCACAAAGGGTGAAAGTTTGAAGTTAAATTAAAATTAAAATTAAAAATAAAATTTAGGAGAGAGAATGAATACAGAATTAGAAAGAAAGAAGATATTGCCGTTGTTGATAAAATTTTCCATACCATCAACTATAGCGGTTTTGATAAATATAATATATAACATTACCGATAGATATTTTATAGGACAAAATGTAGGGAGAGATGGGATAGGAGCCTTGGCAATTATATTTCCTGTAACCATAATAATAGGTGGAATAGGGATGTTTTTTGCCATTGGTGGAGCTTCGGCAGCAGGGATAAAATTAGGAGAAAAGGATAAAGTCGGGGCCGAAAAAGTTTTGGGGACTACAATATTTTGGATAATTATAATAGGCCTGAGCCTGACAGGTTTAATCCTTCTAAACCTAACTTCAATCCTAGAAATGTTGGGAGCCAGTAAAAATAATATAGGTTATGCCTATACTTATTATGCCTATATAATTCCAACACTTGTACTTCAATTGGTGTTCATGTCCCTCAATGCATTCATTAGGACAGAGGGGAATCCCATGTTGTCTATGAAGATTAATTTATTTGGTGCAGTTTTGAATACAATTCTAGATTATATCTTAATTGTAAGGTTTGGAATGGGGATAAAGGGAGCGGCCATAGGAACAGCGATAGCCGGTGTAGTTCCTGCAATAATACAGTTACATCATTTTTTTAGATCGGATATAATAACTTTAAAATTAAAAAATATAAGACCAAATTTAGAAGTAATGATGGGAATTTCAAAGATAGGAATAGGATCGTTTTTAAATCAATTCCTAAATGGAATTTCGGTATATATTATGAATATCAAGTTAAACTACTATGGAGGAGATCTGGCTATAGCAGCAGTTGGAATAGTAGCTACCTCAAGAAATTTTATAAATACAAGTTTTATAGGATTTAACCAGGGGAGACAGCCGATTCTATCCTATAATTACGGGGCAAAAAAATTTGATAGGGTAAAAGAAACTTTTATATTATCTACAAAGATCACATTTACAATAGCTTTGATCCTTGTCTTTATAGTTGTAGGAAATTCAGATACGATAGCTAGATTTTTTGTGAACGATGAAAAACTTATAGAGTTCACAGGCCATGCAATAAGATTAAATCTATTTATGATGGTATCTACAGCTCTTTACCTTTCGGGTACCAATTATTTTCAATCAGTAGGGAAGGGGAAGAAGACTACTCAGTTATTGACCATAAGGTTAGTAGTATTGACTATCCCTCTTATATATATATTACCTATATTCTGGGGTTTAAATGGGGTTTGGCTGGCATTCCCAATTTCGGATACCATAGCTGCAGTAGTTGCCATGTATTTTATGAAGGAAGAATTTAAGGAGATGAAGAGTAAGCCTTTGGTTCAATCAACTTTACTATAGGACAAAAATTATTTTCAAATGATTTTGGCATTATGAAAATTTTGTTTTATCTTGTATTTTTAATAGAAAGTAGTTATAATTGTGTATATATATGAATAATAGTTTTTAAAAATGATTCTTAAAGATAAGAGGATGGTCTAAAATGAAAAAAAAGTTTACAACAGATGAAATATATAAAATTTTAAAGGATAGAATTATCCAAATTAAATATGAACCTGGAATTGTTTTAAATGAAGTTGATATTGGAAATGAATTTGAAATAAGTAGAACACCTATAAGAGAGATATTTCAAAGATTAAATAGTAATAAATTACTTAAAATTATACCAAGGTATGGAGCCCAGGTTTCACATATTGATTTTAAATATATGAAATCAATATTTGAAATAACTAGAGAATTTGACAGTCTTGCAACAAGACTTTGTGTGGATAATATCTCAGATGGAGAAATTTTGAAACTTGAAGAAATATACAATAACCTCCTTCAGTATAATATTGAGGAAGATTATCAAAAAGCTATTTCAGAGGATGAGAAGTTTCATAAAATAGTTTTAAAAAATTGTGGGAATCCATGTCTCGAAGATATACTTTCAAATTTACATATCCATACGGAAAGATTGTGGCATTATTCTGAAGATAATATAGATTCAATAGAAATTTTTATAGGAACATTGGGAAAGGTTCTCGGTGCGATAAAGGAAAAAGATAAAGAAAAAGCAGAAAAATATGCCCGTGAGCATATAGATATTTTTGTTGAAAAAGTAAAAAAAGAAATGCTTTAAATAAAAAAAATAAAGAAATCTGAGAATTAATTCTCGGATTTTTTTATTACTTAGAAATTTAAAAGACTCTCAATTGTGATTAATTTGATGCAACATAACGGTGTTATTATATTTATTTAATTTATATTCAATAAATTAAAAATTAATTTGGAGAGTGTAAATATGTGAAGTATACTACGATTGCAATATTAAAATACAACAAGTATACAATTGATGAAAAGAAAGCTTTTTTATGTAAGGGAGATTTTATGGGATGTTTAATAGTAAGCAATAATCCAATGGTTAAAGAAAAATTTGATAATGTTTATTTTATTGAAAGTACATCAAGGGAGCTTTTAGAAAAGGTAAGAAATTTAGTTCACAGTGGGAGCGAGTTAATTACTCATCCATTAGGAGTCAGCTTGAGGATGATATATTCACCATCGTTTACGGTAGTGATTAACAAGAAAGAAGGAAAGTTAAATAGTCTTCACTCTAAAATCATTGAAACAAGTATTGAAAAGTATGATCTACATATGGGGGCGGGATTGAGAGAGGAAGATGTTAAAAATTCTAAAGATTATTCAGTAATTGATTATAAGCTTTTAGAATCTGCACTTGTGGAAATAAATAGTAATGCAATGTCTTTTTAAAAATTTTGGAGGTGTTATTTTGAAGTTAGAACATAGAAAAATTAATATTAAGGATATACAGTTTGGAGAAAAAACTGAAGTAGTAAGTGGAGTATTATTTGTAAATAAAGAAGAAGTAATAGCAGAGTTGAAAACAGATGCTAAAATTAAAGATGTAAAAATTGATATAGCAAGACCAGGGGAAAAAGTAAGAATTATTCCTGTGAAAGATGTTATTGAACCAAGAGTTAAAATTGGAGTAGACGAAGGACAATTCCCAGGGGTATTATCAAAATTAACTCAGGCAGGAGAGGGAAAAGTTAATATATTAAATGGTGTTGCAGTAGTGACAGTAGGAGATATTGTAGGATTTCAAGAAGGTGTAATTGATATGTGGGGTGAAGGTGCAAAATGGACTCCGTTTTCTAAAACATTAAATCTTGTAGTGCATATTATTCCTATCGAAGGTTTAGAACCACATGCTCATGAAAATGTTGTAAGAATGGCAGGATTAAGATCCGCTGCATTTATTGGAAAAGCAGGAAAAGATATAGAGCCAGATAAGACTGAAGTTTACGAAACTGGAACTATGACTGAAGAAATAGCAAAATATCCTGACTTACCAAAAGTTTTATATGTAGAAATGTTGATATCTCAAGGATTATTACATGATGGTTATATCTATGGTGTAAACAGTCAACAAATATTACCAACATTATTACATCCAAATGAAGAATTAGATGGAGCCGTTATTAGTGGAAACTGTGTAGCTGCCTGTGATAAAATAACAACTTATCAACACCAAAACAATCCAGTTATGAAAGATTTATATGCAAAACACGGAAAGGAACTAAACTTTTTGGGTGTTGTATTAACTCCAGAATTAACAACTTTAGCAGGAAAGATCAGAACGTGTGATTATACAGCTAAATTATGTAAGATGGTAGGAGCTGACGGTGTTATTGTATCAGAAGAAGGATACGAAAATCCAGATACAGATCTATTGATGATCTGCAAAAGATTAGAAGATTCAGGGATAAAAACAGTTTTAATTACAGATGAGTGTTCTGGAAGAGATGGGATGTCACAATCACTTGCAGATACAGCTAAGGAAGCAGTAGCAGTGGTTTCAGGAGGAAATGTAAGCCATTTAGTTACACTACCACCTGCAGACGTAATTTTAGGAAACGTTGAAGCTATATCTACTTTAGCTGGTGGATGGGAGGGATCACTTTTAGAAGATGGAAGTCTTATGTGTGAATTAAACGCTGTAATAGGAGCAACATCAGAGATCGGATACCATAATTGTACAACTAAATTATATTAATAACTATGACTGGAGGGGAATATATAATGGAAAAAAAGTTTAAAGTAGTATATTATTTGAATCAGTTTTTTGGTCAAATAGGTGGAGAGGATCAAGCTGGAATAAAACCTCAATTTATAGAGGGGAATATAGGACCAGCAACGGCTTTTGAAGCTCTTTTAAAAGAAGAGGGAGAGGTAGTTGGAACTATAATTTGTGGGGACAATTATTTTAATGAAAATAAAGATGACGCTATGGAAGTTATTGGTAAAATGATAAAAGATGCTAATCCGGACATGGTTGTAACAGGTCCTGCCTTCAATGCAGGAAGATATGGAATGGCATGTGGAGAAGTTGCAAAATATGTAATAGATGAATTAAAAATTCCAGCAGTAACAGGAATGTATATTGAAAATCCAGCAGTTGAACTTTGTAAAGCTAAAGTTATAATTGCTGAAACAAGTGCTTCAGCCGGTGGTATGCGTAAAGCTTTAAAATCAATGTCAAATATTGTGAAAAAAATAGTAGCTGGAGAAGAATTAGAATTACCTGAAGAAGATGGGTACATTGCTCATGGTAAGAGAAAGACAGTATTTGTAGATAAAAATGGATCTGAGAGAGCTGTAGATATGCTTTTAAACAGATTAAATGGAAGAGATTTTACATCAGAACTTCCAATGCCTGTATTTGATAGAGTAGATCCAGCAGATGCTATCAAAGATATAACTAAGGCAACTATTGCTTTAATTACAACTGGTGGAATGGTACCAAAGGGTAATCCCGATAGAATTCAATCAGCTAGTGCCCAAATATGGGGAAGATATGATATGAGTGAATTTGATAGTCTCAAAGAAGCAGAATTTATTACTATTCATGGGGGATATGATCCTGTGTATGCAAATGAAGATCCAGATAGAGTAGCTCCTCTTGCTATGCTGAGAAAACTTGAAGCTGAAGGTCATATAGGAGGAGGTAGATAAATATTTCTATACGACTACAGGAACAGGAACAGCTGTAGGGAAAGCAGTTCAGTTTGGAAAAGAGATGGGTGAGTTACTCAAAGCAGACGGTGTGGATGGAGTAATTCTAACTTCTACATGAGGAACTTGTACTCGTTGCGGTGCAACGATATTAAAGGAAATAGAAAGATTTGGAATAGCAGTAGTTCATATGTCTACAATTACTACTATATCTAAATCAGTAGGAGCAAACAGAATTGTTCCGACTGTTGCAATACCATATCCAGTAGGAAACCCAAAACTTTCTTCTAAGGAAGAGGAAGAGCTAAAATATAGTCTTGTAAAAAGAGCTGTAGATGCTTTAACTGTAGAAGTTACTGGAGTAACTGAATTTGAGGGTCTGTCTCATATTTTGTGTAAACCTCCAAATTAGTGTAAACTACAATTACATTAATTTGGAGGTTTTTTTATGAGAAAAAAAAGAAAAGATTTATCCCCTGATGAATTAGCACGAAAAGAGCTAATTAGAGAA
>NZ_JBAHZY010000089.1:0-15122 GCF_037132775.1 Psychrilyobacter sp. | reverse complement strand
ATCAATCTATGTTGTTTTACCTATATCCATATTAGCTACTATACTTACAGTAAGGTTTGTAGGTAGATCTGTAGAGGAAGCTAGGGAGACAGAGGAAGAATTGGAATTAGTATAGAAAATTTGACTAGGTTTTTTTATTTTGAATTATAATTATGGTATAATAAAATAATAAAAAACTAGTGTAATATAGATTGGGGGAAAAATGAGAATATTAATAATAAGGCTAAGCTCTATAGGGGATGTTATTTTAACTACCCCAATCCTAAAAAAAATCAAAGAAAAAAATAAAAATATAAAGATTGATTTTATAGTTTTGGATAAATTTAAAGGTGCAATAGAGGGAAATCCCAATATAGATAACTTGATTATTTTTAAAAAAGATATAGATGATGGGATAAAAAATATAAGGCAATTTTCAAAGATATTGAAAGAAAATAACTATGATTATGTATTTGATCTGCATTCGAAGATAAGATCTAGATTAATTACATTTTTTTTGGGAGAGAAAACTTTCAGGTATATAAAAAGGTCGCTATATAAGACTATCTTAGTAAAATCAGGATTGATTAAGTATAGGGCTGATAATACAATAGTAAAAAATTATTTTGATGCCTTCAAGGTTTTAGGAATAAAGTATAGCGAGGAAGATCTGGAGTTTAATTTTACAAAGAAAGATGAAAAAAAAGTAGAAAATTATAAAAACTGTGTAGTGTTTGCACCGGGAGCTTCTAAAAATACTAAAAAATGGACTATAGAAGGATTTGGTAAGTTAGCTCAATTGATAAAGGAAAAATATAAAACAGAGATAATTCTAATCGGAAGTCCTAAAGAAAAGGAAGAGTGTGAGAAAATCAATAAAATAAGCGGAAATATCTGTATAAATATGGCTGGGAAATTAAGCCTGAAAGAGAGTGGAGCATTATTGTCCAAAGCAAATTTTTTGATGACCAATGATTCGGGACCATTTCATATTGGACGTGGAGTTAAGACTAAATCCTATGTGATATTCGGCCCTACAGATCCAAATATGTTTGAATACGATGAATTAGGAATTTTGATCTATGGAAACGAACCGTGCTCCCCATGCTCATTACATGGGGATAAAAAATGTCCTAAAGGTCATTTTAATTGTATGAAAAATATAAGTGCTGAAGACGTAATGAAAAGAATAGAGAAAAAATAAAAATCGAGGGAATTCCTCGATTTTTTTATTTAACTAATTTACACTGATTTCCTACACATTGACTTAACTCTATATTCAGTGCTTTTACCGATATATGAATTTCTATAGCGGAAAGAGACAGCGAGATCATGAGTAAGATCAGACTTCCAGCAAAGGCAAATTCAGCCAATATAATCTGCTGTAAAAATATTAAAAACATAGAAAAAACACAGAAGAATAAAGAAATAATTCCTATTAATTGCATATTTTTTATGATTTTCACCCTTAATCTTAAATTATCTATCTGTAGCATGAGGATATTAATTCTATTTATCTCTTGAGAAGCTTGGTTGTGCAGCGACCTAATAAGGGTAGCTAATGCCAAAAATCTGCTTGTATATGCTAAAAGAAGGAGTGAGATGGTAGAAAAAATTAGTGCCGGGGTTGTAAGTGTTAATTGCATCTTAGATCGCCTCCATCTTTTAACGAAATATTTAAAGCTATTGTAGAAATTTTAATTTCCATGGCAGAAATAACGAGAGATATTAAAAAACTTATGATGGAAAATATAAATAAAACCCATCCTGTCTGGATATGTTCAAAAAAAATAGTAAAAACAGACAGGGTGGCTAAAAACAATGAAAATACAGAAAAAAACTGTATCCATTTAACATATTTTATCCTTAATCTAAAATTTAAAATTTGAGCCTCAATATTACAATCTTTATCTGGATGGTTATGAAAATCTCTAATTAATTTAGATAAATTTAAATATCTAATTGTATAACCATTAAAAAACATGGAAATCCCTGAAAATAACAATGCTGGAATGGAATAGTTCATAGAGCTCCCTCCTTATTATAAATTACTCATCTATCACTAAGTGATAATTTATTCTATCAAGATAGCTGAAAATATACAAAATATTTATTTACAAAAAATAAAAAAAGACAGGACCTTAATGGTTGTCTTTTTTTATTGCTATTACTTGCTTAAAACCTTATTGATTTTAGGGCTTAAAGTAGCAGCATTTTTCTTTAAAATTCTAGCAATTTCAACTGGATCTGCAGCTTTTAAAGATCTTAGCATTTTAACACAAACTTTTATTTTAGTTAATTGACCGTTAAGTTCAACTTTAACAGGTTGTAAGTTTGGCTTCCATATTCTCTTGTTCATATTATGAGCATGAGAGATACTGTGTCCGAAAGTAATTCCTTTACCAGTAATTTCACATCTTTTCATTATTTTTGCACCTCCCATTTATTAAAACATTGGCTTAAATTTTAGCATAAAGCAAGTAAAAAAGCAAGGATTTTTCGACAATAAAGATATAGTTTCCTGTAAAAAAAAAATTCTTATGATATAATAGAATATATAAATATAGATAAAAGTCAAATAATAAAGAGGTCGTAAAATGAATGAACATAGTTTAAGTGTATTGGAGTTTGATAAAGTAAAAGAAAACATAAGTGAATATGCTATTCTGGATGAAACTAAGGATAAAATATTAGAAATAATTCCAATGAAAGATATAAATAGTATAAAGAAAGAATTAGAAAATGTACAAGATTTTATGGATATGTTGAAGTATGACGGTGGGATAGAACTGTCAGAAATAAAAAATATAGTGATGTATTTAAAGAAAACTAGCCTAATAGGAACTTATTTAGATATAGAGGATCTTTATCATATTGCTAGAAACTTGAGAATATTCAGGGTGATAAAAACTAAATTTCAAGAATTAGAAGGGAAATACAGAGAGCTACATATGAGGTTTAAAGATATGCCTACATATAAGGGGTTGGAAGAGTTAATTGAGGCAGTCATTGACAATCAAAAACAAATCAAAGATACAGCCTCCCTTGATCTGAGAGATATTAGATACAGTAAAAAATTAATTCAAAATAACATCAAAAGAAAATTTGATGATCTTATTTCAAACCCTTCCTATGCCAAAGCTATCCAAGAGAGGATAGTAACAGTTAGAGACGGCAGGAGTGTAATACCTGTAAAAACAGAATTTAAAAGTCAGATTAAAGGAATAGAGCATGACAGATCATCTAGCGGACAGACGGTATTTGTAGAGCCGATCAGTGTGGTTTCGTTGAATAATAAGATGAGAGAATTACAGGTAAGAGAGAGAGAGGAGATCAGAAAGATCCTTCTAAGGCTTACGGACAATCTGAGAAATAATCTAGAGGGTGTAATGGAAGTAGGAGAAGCGCTTCTAACTTTAGACTATTTAAACGCTAAATGTAGTTATGGATTGGATAATAAATGTATAATTCCTAAATTAAATCAGAGAGAATATATCTCTATCATAGAAGGAAGACATCCATTAATCAACCCCAGAGAAGTTGTACCTTTAACTTTTGAACTAGGGAAACATTATAATAGTTTGCTGATTACAGGTCCAAATACTGGAGGGAAAACAGTAGCCTTAAAAACAGCAGGACTGTTGACGGTTATGACATTATCAGGAATACCGATTACAGCCAGTGATAAAACAGACATAGGATACTTTAGTGGTGTCTATGCTGATATAGGTGATGAACAGAGTATTGAACAAAATCTATCATCTTTCTCAGCACATTTAAAAAATATTCAGATTATCTTAGTAGGAGTGACTAGGGCGAGTTTAGTGTTGTTAGATGAATTGGGTTCAGGAACAGATCCAATAGAGGGATCGGCATTCGCCATGGCAGTGATAGATTACTTGAAAGAAAAAAAATGTAAAGCTATGATATCTACCCATTATAGTGAGGTAAAAGCTCATGGATACAACGAAGATGGGATAGAAACTGCATCTATGGAATTTAATGCTGAAACATTGTCTCCTACATATAAATTACTTATGGGAATTCCAGGGGAGAGTAATGCTCTTACCATTGCCAAAAGGCTAGGGATATTACCCGAAGTAATTGAAAAAGCAAAAAGTTATATTAGTGAAGATGATAAAAAAGTAGAGGGAATGATCACCAATATAAAGGAACAATCGGATGAATTAGAAAAAGCCAACGAAGAGGTACAAGGCTTAAAAATAGAGGCTGAAAAACTAAAGAACCAATATGCTGAAAAAGTAAGAGTGTTGGAAAAAGAAAAGGAGCAAATATTGGAAAAAGCGTACAAAGAATCGGAAGAGATGATGAAAAATATGCAAGCTAAAGCCAAAGCTTTAGTTGATAAAATACAGAAGGAAGACAATAAAAAAGATGAGATAAGAGATGTTCAAAAAAGTCTAAATATGCTAAGAAATTCTATGGTAGAGGAAAAAAAGAAAAAATTAATGATGAAACCAAAAATTGTTAGAAAGATATCTTATGGTGTAGGAGACAAGGTTTTTGTAAAGAGTTTGAAACAGCATGCAATTATCCTTCGTCTATTTATGAATAAAGACCAAGCTCAAGTACAGGCTGGAATCCTAAAGATGGTCGTGTCATTGGAAGACATAGGATTAATGAAAGAGGAAAAGAAAAAAACATACACTAAAATACATAGCCATAAGGGAAGCAGTGCGAACTACAAGATCGACCTGAGAGGTCAGTTAGTAGAAGAAGCGATACATGAACTAGAAAACTATATGGATAGAGCTACATTGAATGGATACAGCGATATCCAAGTGATACACGGGAAGGGAACTGGACAACTAAGAAAAGGAATTCAAGAATACCTTAAAACGTGTAGATATGTAGCTAGCTTTAGAGATGCAAATATGAATGAAGGTGGGCTGGGATGTACGGTAGTAACGCTAAAATAGATTATTATTATATAGTAGCAGCAGCAGGAATTGGAAAGAGAATGGGACTCTCCTACCCTAAGCAATTTTTAGAGGTAGATGGGAAACCAATATTTATAAAGACTCTGGAAGTGATTGAAAAAAATCATAGGGTAACAGGAATTGTAGTTGTTACCAACAAGGAGTATATATATGAAGTAGAGAAGATGTGTAAAACTTTTAAAATAACTAAGTTGATAGAAGTTGTTAGTGGTGGAAATGAACGGCAAGATTCTATCTATAATGCATTACAGAAGATCCCGAAAGATAGTATAATAGGAGTTCAAGATGGGGTAAGACCTTTTATAGAGGATAGATATATAGAAGATTCTTATACTGTGCTGATGGAAAGAACTGATTTAGATGGTGTAGTTATAGGAGTTCCTGTAAAAGATACCATAAAGGTAATGGATTCCGATGGAAAAATAGCCCAGACTCCTAAAAGAGATTTTCTCTTTGCCGCTCAAACTCCTCAAGTATTTAGAGGAGAAATCCTCCACAGAAGTTATGAGATAGCTAGGAAACAAAAGTTTTTAGGGACGGATGATTCTTCCTTAGTAGAAAAAGCAGGGGGATCTGTAGGAACTCTAGCGGGAAGTTATAAAAATATAAAGATAACTACACCAGAAGATCTATTAATTTTTTCTAAAGAAAATATAAAAGGAGTGAAAAATAAATAATTTGTAACGAAAAGTCCTTGTGCATAACCAATAAAAAATGAAACCTCACCGGTCCCATGGGACCCCCTCTCATAATTTAAGAAAGGGGAAAATGGTAAGAGAAAGAATTGGTAACGAGAACTAGCGAAAATAAAAGGAGTGGAGTATGAAATTAGCGGTAGCACAAATAAATCCAACACTTGGAAATGTAGAAAAAAATAAGTTGAAGATGATATCATATATAGAGAGTGCTATAAAAAAAGGAGTGGAACTAGTAGTTTTCCCAGAATTATCTCTTACAGGATACCTTTTAGAAGAATTAACCTTTGATGTGGCAGGAATCCCAGTAGAGTTTTATGAGTTGAGTAAAAAAATAAGTATTTTATTTGGCGGGATCGAAGAAAGTAGAGATTACTATTACTATAATTCTGCCTTCTATTTAGAAGATGGAAAATTGCAGCACACCCATAGAAAGATATATCTACCTACCTATGGCCTTTTTGATGAAGGAAGGTATTTAAAATCTGGAAATGAAATAAAGGCGTTTGATACGAAATTTGGTAGATTTGGTATCTTGATATGTGAAGATGCCTGGCACCTGTCAAATCCTTATTTACTAAGCATGGATGGAGCTGACTATATATTTACTTTGGTAAATAGTCCGTCGAGGGGAGCTCAAGGGGCAAAATTGTCTCCTAACCAAACCTGGAATGAGATGATGAAGACCTATTCTAAATTACTCACAAGTTTTTATATCTTCGCCCACAGGGTAGGGTATGAAGATGGAGTAAATTTCTTCGGTGGATCTAGGGTATATTCTCCCAACGGGGATATCTTAGGTGAAGCTAAAACTTTCGAAGAGGACACAATAGTAGTAGATTTAGATAAGAGGAGTTTGAGAAGAGCTAGGATAAATAATCCTGTGATGAGAGATGAAAAACCAGGATTAGTTATGAGAAGTTTAGAGAAGATAATTGGATAATTAATAGTAATTTCAATGGAAATTATTGATTTACGAAGGGGGAGTTCATGAATTGCCCCCACTCATAAGTTGTTAGTTTTGGTAAAGTATATGGGAGGGGGTTATATTATGAATAAAATTTTAAAGAATATAATAGGAATAATAGTTTTAGCAGTAATATTGATAGTTTTTTACTTTTCAACTTTTCAACTGTCTCACGAGAGGCTGATAGTAAAGGAAAGTAAGGTAGTAATATCTATTGGAGATCTGAATAGTAAAAAAGTAAATACTTACTATGAGCTCTATGAAAAAATTACCCAAACAGATCTTGAAGAGACTAAAAAGTGGACAAAATACATAAAAGGATTAGACCTTATTTATTATGATGACTCTAATTCTAAAAACAGAGAAGAAGATAAGGAAATAATGGTTATAAATCTAGGATGGTTATATTCTGTTGCTAAATTTAAACAAGAAGAATATTTCAATGGTCTGGGGAAAAATTATTTTTCTCTGAAAGAGGTTTATCAAAAACAGCTAGAGGAAGACTATGATGTTGATAAAAAAATCTATATGACCAATTATAAAGGATATTATTTTATATCAGATGATGTGATGAAATTATCCAATTACATGAAACTAATTATAAAAAAAGAGATAAACAAAAATATATCTTCTAAGATAAAAGGTGATACTTTAGGAGAGGCAGTAATAGATTTAGAAGGATTGGTTCAAGGTCTAGATGCTATAAAGATAAATTTAGATTATGAAAATAGCGAACTCTCTATGAATAGTTATCTATATGGTGATTTGGAATTCTCAAAATATCTGAAGGGGATAAAACAAAAGGATAGAAAATTTAATAGCTATATAGGTAAGGATAAGATCTATATTACTAATACAGATTTCAGAGATCTTGCTACATTTATGAGGGGAAATATAAACCCAGAAATGAACTCAATATTATCTATGGTAAAGATGTTGACGGGAAAAGATTTTGAAGACTATATGGATAAAGTGGATGGAGAAATTGTCTATGATTATGTTAAAAATCAGATGATTCTACCTGTAAAAGAAGAAAAAGATTTTAAGAAGTTGATAGAGATCTTTGCGAAAAAAGAAGGAAATAAATATATCTTAGGCAATGGTACGACCATAGAGATAAAAGATAATGTTATCTACTATAACGGAATCATGTCGGAAGGATCAACAATCCCCAAAGAAGGTGAATTTATAAATATATCTTTAAATTTAGGGTTATATAATCCGGTATTAAAGGATATATATATAAATATGGGAGGAAAAGTAGAGGAAAACAAAATAAATCTAAGAACTTCCATAACAGATGGAGAGCTACTAGAAATATACAATAGGATGAAGGGAGAAAAAAATGATTAAAATACACAATACACTTACTAAAAAATTAGAAAAATTTGTTCCTATAGAACCTGGTAAAGTGAAGATGTATGTTTGCGGACCGACGGTATACAATTATATCCATATAGGAAATGCAAGACCTGCCATCTTCTTTGATACCGTGAGAAGATACTTTGAATATAGAGACTATAAAGTTACATATGTACAAAATTTTACCGATGTAGATGATAAGATGATAGAAAAAGCTAATGTTGAAGGAGTAACAGTGAAGGATATAGCTGATAAATATATCAGCGCCTATCTAGAAGATACAAAAAAAGTCAACTTGAAGGAAGAGGGAATGATAAGACCTAAGGCTACCGACCATATCAAAGAGATGATAAAATCTATCAAGATATTAGTGAATAAAGGGTATGCCTATGAATCTAATGGGGACATATATTTTGATGTAGAGAAATATAAAGAAAAATATGGTGAGCTATCTGGGCAAAAAATCGAAGATTTAAAAGCTGGAGCCAGAGTAGAAGTTACCGATATAAAAAAATCATCTGTGGACTTTGCTCTTTGGAAATCTGCAAAAGAAGGAGAACTTTCTTGGGAATCGCCTTGGGGTAAAGGGAGACCAGGATGGCATATTGAATGTAGTGCAATGAGTGAAAAATATTTAGGAGCATCATTTGATATCCACGGGGGAGGACAGGATCTTATATTTCCACATCATGAAAATGAGATAGCTCAATCGAAATGTTCTTACGGTGGTGACTATGCCAGATACTGGATGCACAACGGTTATATCAATATAAAAGGGGAAAAGATGTCTAAATCTAAGGGGAATTTCTTCCTTCTCCGTGAAATTTTAGAAGAGTACGAAGGAAAGGTAGTGAGGTTCTTCATGCTTTCGTCCCACTATAGAAAACCTGTTGATTTTTCTGAAACAGAATTAGAAATGGCTAAGAGTGCTATAAAAAGGATAGAAAATAGTATGTTAACTATGTTGGAAAAATTTGATACTGAAACTTCAACTGAAGATCAAGGTAGCGATGGGGCAGAGTTAAGGGCTGTTTTAGAGAACTCTAAAATAAGATTTGTAGAAGCCATGGATGAAGATTTTAATACCGCTCAAGCTATAGGTGTATTATTCGAACTTATAAAAGAAGCTAATAAATTTATGGAAGGAAAAGTAAGCAATGGTGGAAAAGAAGTGTTGAAAGATGCGTTTGATTTTTTAAAGACTACTTTGGTAGATGTATTGGGAATAGAGCTTGTAGTGGAAAAACACATTAAAGATCTGACTGTAGAATTGGTTGAGCTTATAAAAGAAGTCAATATAGAAAAACCGTTTGAATTTAATAAAGAAAATATAACGGTAGAATTGATCGAATTTTTAATAGAGCAGAGAAAAATAGCTAAAAAAGATAAAAACTTTGCGTTATCAGATGAGATTAGAGATAAGATGGCTGAAATTGGTGTAAAAATAAAGGACGGAAGGGAAAAAACTACATGGACAATATAAGGGTAAAGGAATTAAATGGATTGGCACTGGCATACTTAGGAGATGCCGTATGGGAATTGAGGCTTAGAGAAAGATTTATAGCAAGAAATCTTAAGGTAAAAGACTTGAATAGGTTGGTAAAAGCTCATGTGAGTGCTGTGGCACAGAGTGAGATATATTTAAGTGTAGTGGATGAGTTGCAAGATGAGTATAGAGCTTGTGCTAAGAGGGCTAGAAATTCAAAGATTTCAACTTTTCCAAAATCATGCACCATGAAGGAGTATAAAAACGCAACAGCATTTGAAGCGTTGATTGCCATGTGTTATATAAATAAGAGGGAAGATATAATAGAAGGAATTATAGAAAACTATGTATTTAAAAAGAAAAATGATGAGAAATAAAAAAAGAATGATACAGAAAAATCAGGCAAATTCTGAAGGAATAGAAGTACAAGCGGAAAAAAGAATAGAAGTAGAGGAGGGGACTCAGGAAGTCCCTATACAGGCAGAAGAAAATGAGATGAAAAAATGAGATGAAAAAAGGAGATGAGAAAAAGAAATGAAGAAAAAAAGTAGATTTAAATTTAATATGAGTTTTCCAGGCTTTAAATTTCAAAAAAGTATAGGTATAGATCTTGGAACAGCAAATACATTGGTATATGACAAACAAAGAGAAAAAATTGTTTTAAATGAACCGTCTGTGGTAGCTGTAGATAGGGAAACAAAGAAAGTCTTGGCAGTAGGAAAAGAAGCTAAAGATATGCTTGGAAAAACTCCCGATCATATAATGGCGGTAAGACCTTTGAAAGAGGGAGTTATAGCTAATTACGATATTACAGAAGCAATGATAAAGTATTTCATAAAGAAAGTCTTTGGGAAGTTTAACATGATACTACCGGAAGTAATGATCTGTGTTCCTATTGAAGTAACAGGGGTAGAAAAAAGAGCTGTATTAGAGGCTGCAATCTCAGCAGGAGCAAAGAGAGCTTATTTAATCGAAGAAGCTAGAGCAGCAGCTTTAGGAGCAGGGATAGATATCTCGGCACCCGAGGGGAATATGATAGTAGATATTGGTGGAGGATCTACAGATATAGCTGTAATTTCTCTGGGTGGAACTATTGTAAGTAAATCTATTAGAATTGCAGGAAATAATTTTGATGAAGATATTATTAAATACATAAAGAGAAGACATAATCTATTGATTGGGGAAAAAACTGCCGAAGAGATCAAAATCAAGATAGGTACGGCAATTCCTTTAAAAGAAGAAGAAACAATGATAATAAAAGGAAGGGACCTTATGACTGGATTACCGAAACCGTTAGAGATAAGTTCTAGTGAAGTATTGGATGCCATAAAAGATTCCTTAGATGCTATAGTAACTAGTGTTAAACAAGTTTTAGAAAAAACCCCACCAGAATTATCAGCTGATATAGTGGACAAGGGGATAGTTATGGCAGGTGGAGGGTCGATGATTAGAAATTTTCCAGAGTTATTGGCTAAAAATACCCTTTTAAATGTAGTTTTAGCTGACAATGCACTAGAAGCGGTGGTATTGGGTGCTGGATTAGCCCTTGATAAACTAGATGTTCTTAGAAAAATTGAAAAGGCTGAAAGATAGTGTTTGATAGTTTGATTTTTGGAGATGAAGTTAAACTGTTTCTGAAAAATGAATTGAGACAAAATAAGGAAGCAGGAACCTACTTTTTCTATGGGGATAAAGGGGTAGATCTATTGGGGTTAGCCACGGTGTTTACCATGGCTATGAATTGCCCAGAATTAGAAAATGATTATTGCGGTGTCTGTGAAGTGTGTAAAAAGATAAAGCATGGAAACTATGCTGATTTAGAGATCATCGGCCTCCTGCAAGGAGAGAGCAAGATCGGAATAGATAAGATAAAAAATACCATATATAAGGCCTCCAGTTCTAGTTATGAAGGGAAAAAAAAAGTGTTTATCATAAAGGATATTGAGAGTATGAATAAATATTCTGCGAACGCGCTCCTAAAGATAATGGAAGAACCTCCCAAAGGAACATTTTTTTTACTTGTATCTAATACTTTAAATATTTTATCCACAATCTTATCTAGATCTATTGTGGTGAAGGTCGATAAACCCTCTGCCAAAGATCTGGGGGTCACTGAGGAAGTATATAATTTTTTTATGGGGAGTATGGATGAGATATTGGAGTGGAAAGAAGAAAGACTGGATCTCAATGAGATACGATCTTACTCTGCCTTAGGTGAATATCTGAATTTATATCTTGTAGAAAAAAAATTAAAACATAAGATAGATTTATTGAAGGGAATAGATGACTATATATATAATGTAGAGAGGATAAAAAAATCAGAAAAACTTTCTATAGTTTTTGATCTGTTATTCGTTTTACAGGATGATAAACTAGTGGAAAATAAATCTCACGAGAGAAAAATAATTGAAGAATTGATGCATATATTCATAGTGAGGTCAAAAACTCCTAAATATACGGAAAAATTAATAGAGTTGAAACAAGAATTGATGCATAACGTTAATATCCAGATAGCGTTAACTTTATTTTTCCTGAATTTTTAGGTGAAAGAAGAGGAGAAAAAAAGAATGAATAAAAAAAATAGATTGATGGAATATATAATTTACCAATATATGTTTTATTGATTTTAATAACTATAAACAAATTATTGTTTATCTATGTAAAATTTTCATTAAAAAATATTGGAAAATGGACTGATTATATAGGGAGTTTTAGATATGGATTGATATTTGATAGTGCTCTAACTTCTTGTGTTCTTTTGGGATCGTTAGTTATATATATTATACAAAGTTTTATCGGTAATAAAATTAGAGATAATTGGTAGGTATTTGTATTATATATATTCTTTTACAATAGGATTTGTTTTTTTTACCATAATGATATTGGATATCTGGTATTACAACACGTTCACCCACCATGCTGATGTTACCGTTTTGGGTACATAGGTCAAATGGATGAAATATGGACAACATTTTGGATGGAATATTCAGTAATAAGGATGATTTTATGGCTCTTGCTGATGGTTGTGCTTTATGCTGTTTCTTCAATAATTAATTTTAATAAGGTGACAAATAGAAACTTAAAAGTGAAGATTTTAGAGATACTAAAATCTTCACTAATCATTGTTGTGGCTGTACCGATTTTTGTGATAAGTGCCAAGGGCGGGATAACGGGAGCTACCCTTACGTGGGGGAAGGCTAAATTTTCTCAGAATTATTTTGCTAACCAAATAGCACTTAATGGAGCATTTATGTTATTACAGTCGGCGGATGTGAATAGAAACATGAAATCTAGCAATGCCAATTCAATAAAAAACAAATTTACCTCTAAAGAATTAAAAAATAATATCAGAGGCTATGTAACTCAATCACAGGATACCTATCTACCTGGAAAAAATATATTGAGAAGGATAACGGATACGGGAAAACCTGTAATAAGACCTAATGTAATATTGATTCTTATGGAGAGTTTTATGAGATCAAATGTGGGCGCTTTAGGATATAAACTGGATTTAACTCCTAATTATAATAGGCTAGCCAAAGAAGGGATAATATTTAAAAATATATATTCTACAGGAAAGAGATCAAACAGAGGTGTTATTAGTGTAGTAACTGGATATCCATCTAGTTATGGACAAGCCTTGATAAAAAAATCTATAGTAGGGAGGAAAACTTTTTACTCTATCCCTGATATATTGAAACATCGTGGATACGATACTCATTTTTATTATGGGGGAGATATTGAATTTGATAATATTAATGATTTCCCCAAAAAAGATAGAACGATAGCTTGAGGAGTTCCGGATGATAAAATGTTTGTACGAATGACTGAAGATATGGGGACGATGAAGCAACCTTTCTTTGCAGAAGCATTTACTGTGAGTAATCACTCCCCCTATGATATGCCTAAAGAATTTCAAACTTTTAGTAAAACAGAATATCCGAAAATGTATAAAAAATATAACGGGACAGTTTTTGCTGATTATGCAATAGGTAGATTTACAGATTCAGTAAAGGATAAAAAATGGGCTCAAAATACAATATTCGTGTTTGTAGCGGATCATGGAGCTAATAGAAGTGTACCCATAGAGATAGATTGGAAAAATTTTACTAATCCACTTTTAATATGGAGTCCCAATAAAAAATTGGTGAAATCGAAGATGATAGAAGCCCTATGATCACAATCGGATATATTACCAACTCTTATAGGGTTATTAGGAGGTAAATATGAGCATTCTACATGGGGACGAATTTACTTTTAAAAGACAATGAAAAGAGTTCGCTTATGTAGTTGATACTCATTATGTGGGTATTAATAGATAAAGACTATATCTATATAGAAGATATAGTTGGGAAAAAAGTTAAACTTGTAAGTAAAAGGAATAATAAAAAGGTTGAAAATATAGATTTTGAAAGTTATAGAAAAAAAGCTAGAACAGTTTTTTTATTATCAATAAAACAAGAAAAAGAAGGAACTTTTGGAAAAAAAATTAATAATTAAATGAAATTATTCTAAAGGTTATGTTAGCTTTTAGGTGGGTGTAGAGTTAATTACATTTATCTAGAGGTTTTTCTTTGGAAGGGGAATACATATTTATAATGAAATATATACACTAAGCTTAATTTTATTAGAGTTTTAGTGAAATACTGAGAAGATTTTGATTTGTAAGTAATAGGTCTAAAAATATAATGAGAGCAAGTAGGGCAAGAAAATACGGAATTGGCAAAAGAAAACTCTCTACAATTTTTGCAGAAAGAAGAGTAGATTTTATAAAATCAAGATAACTTTTGGAGAAATGCTCGAAATATTTGGAAGAATGTTTGAAGAAAGCTTTTAAATTGTCGTTAGTAAGAATCTCTTTAAGAGTAATAGTAGTCATAATAGTTATTATACCAAAAAACCCCCAAGATGGGGGCAGGGGGTTGAAGAAGCGTTAGCTTTTTTTTATTACATATACTTTGAATTTTAAAAAATTTTTATTGATGAATATAAAAATAGGAAAGCTTCCGCGTATATTTTTGGAGGGGAAGCTGATCTTGATGTAGATATTTTAGGTATGAAAAGAGTTAAAACTTTCTCTAAATGTTAAAGGGAAGCTTTTGAAGATAATGGTGAATAAGTTTTGTGGATCCTAGAAAAACATCTTCTGGAAGATCTTTGGAAAGAGGTTACAGATTCAAAAATAAATATCTAGAAGCACAGATTAAATATTTAAAAATAGAAAATGAATTTTAAAAAAAGTTCCAAGTTAGAGAAATTGGTGTTCAAATTATTTTTTTCAATAATATTTATGATGAGATAATGTTTTTATTATTGGATTGGCAGTGAAGGATAATTTTTTTTAGAATTTCTATTGGTAATAGCATTTGTATTTTATCGACTGTAAGTCAATGAAAGCAATTATAAATTAAGAATGTATAGTTTTTTAGTTCTTTTTTCAAAAATATAAAAAAAAACAAAACAAAGAAACAAAAAAACGTTGACTAAAAGTTGTAAACGCGGTATACTTCTTCTTGTCCGCAAAGGAAAGTGAAAGTGACCTTAAGCGAGACAAACAATTAGGACATTAGCAATTAAATAGAGAAAGAAAGTGTAAATTTAAAACTCAATTGGCGTTTAAAACTTTGTTTTAAACAATCGATTAAGGTGTACAGTGGAAAGAACCACTATAA
>NZ_JBAHZY010000063.1:0-11698 GCF_037132775.1 Psychrilyobacter sp. | reverse complement strand
TTAGGCTCTGCTATTGACATACAAAAAATAAAGTTCTAATATATTAAAAACGAGAAGCAATAATTAAAGAATTATTACTCCTCTTTTTATAAAAGTTTTACATTAATTTTTAGAGTTTACACAAAACTTGCAACAGCCCCTGGTTTTTATTTATCTAGTTACTACCAATAAAGCTATTCCACCAATTATTCCAATAATAATGGTTCTAATATAGTCTTTTTTCTTTAAATTCAAAATATTTTCCTCCACAGGTTAGTTTTAATTTTCTTCTCTATTTAGATATTATATCATACTACCCAGACCTATGAGGCGTTCTTTTTTTACAATTTTAAAATAAACTAAATATGGATTGCTTTATCTACTATACCCATGGCAGCTTCTACAACAGCTTCAGACATTGTTGGATGAGGATGGATAGCCCGTGCTATCTCTTTGGCAGTTCCTTCTAATTCCATGGTCGTAACCATCTCACTAATCATATCAGTTGCGTGGCTTGCAACAATATGGACTCCTATCACTTCATCATATTTTTTAGTAGCTATTATTTTTACAAATCCCCTGGCTTCCCCTTCAGCTAATGCTTTCCCATTTACAGATAGAGGGAATTTAGAAATTTTAATTTCATTGGGATACTGCTTTTTAGCTTCCCTTTCAGTGAGCCCTACTCCTGCTACTTCTGGAAATGTATAGATACAATAGGGAGCTTTATTATAATCTATTTTTTCATTCCCTCCAAGCATATTTTCCACTGCTATGACTCCTTCATGGGAAGCAACATGTGCTAATTGCATAATCCCGTTGACATCTCCAGCAGCATAGACTCCACTTATACCAGTTTCCATCTTATTATTTGTTTTAATAGCTCCTCTCTCTATCTCTAGATCTAAATTTTCTACTCCTTTTAGATTGGGGACTCTTCCTACACATACTAAAACCTTATCTCCTTCTAATTTCACTTTTTTTTCATTAGAAGTATACTCAATATAGCCATTTCCTATATAATTTGTAGTTACATTATAGATTATTTCTACATTTTTTTTCTTCAAAACCTCTGTAATTTCTTTGATTACATCTCTATCTAGAGTATTAAGAATTCTTCCACTTCTTTGAATTATACTAACCTTTGTCCCTAAAGAAGCAAATAATATAGCAAATTCTACTCCTATTACTCCTCCTCCTAGTATTGTTAATTTTTTTGGCATTTCTTCAACGCTTAAAATTTCTGTACTTGTCATTAGATAACCTTTTTCTAGAGCTTCTTTAGCTCCTTCTATTTCAGGGATTCTAGCGTTTGACCCTGTGCAGATAAGTAAATTTTTACAGGCTAGTTTTTCACCATTAACCTCTACTGTATTTTTATCAATGACTTTTCCTAGACCATTAAACATATCTATTTTATTTTTTTTGAGTAAGAATCCTACTCCTGTAACAAGCTTATTGACTATTCTATCTTTTCTTTTTAGAACATTTTTCCAATTTATATTAAAACTTCCATCTATATCTATTCCAAATTTTTTAGCTTCTAACATGTCGCTAAATAGCCTCGATGATTTTAACATTGTTTTAGTAGGAATACACCCGACATTTAAACATACTCCTCCATATTTATTTTGCTCTATTATAGCCACTTTCATTCCTAGTTGACTCGCTTTTATACTAGCTACATAGCCTCCGGGACCTCCCCCAAGAACAATTAAGTCATACATATTCTTACCTCCTAACTTAATAATAATAACTTTGGATTTTCCAAATAATTTCTAATTTCTTGAATAAATCTCCCACCATCTGCTCCATCTATTATTCTATGATCAATTGACAGAGATATAGGTAATATTGATCTTATCTGAATTTCCGAATTGACTACTACAGCTTGTTTACTAACTCTTCCTATCCCTAGTACAGCAACTTCTGGATATTTAATTATAGGAGTGCCTGCTTTAGAGAATTTCCCAAAATTACTTACAGTGAATGTTCCGCCTATTATATCTTTCATGGATAATTTTTTATCTTTAGCTCTACTACCCAAATCTTTTAATTTTTCGCTTATTTCAATTATACTTAAAATAGATAGATCTTTTAATACAGGAACTACTAACCCATAGTCAGTATCCACTGCCACTCCTAAATTTACTTGCTTTTTATAGACTATCGCATCTCCATCTATTGTGGAATTAAATACAGGATATTTCTTTATACCTAAATAGACTGCTTTCATTATAAATGGTAGGTAGCTTAATTTAACCCCTATTTCTTCTGATAATGCTGCCCTTAATTTCACTAATTTTTCTACGTCTATATCATCAAAGAGAGTAGTATGAGGAATTTCTTTTTTTGAAATACTCATGGCTTTAAAGATAGTTTTTCTTATTTCTGACATCTCTTCCCTTATGTCATCAGAATTTTCTAAGACTACTGACCTTGTTGTTTCTACTTTAACCTCTTCTACTTTATTATGTTGATCATAAAAAAATTGGATATCGTCTTTCATGACTCTTCCATTTAATCCACTTCCTTTAACCTCATTTATATCTATCTCTAAATTTTTAGCCATCCTTCTAGCCACTGGAGTTGCTAAAGATTTTCTCCTACTTACTTTCTCTTCCTTTTTTTCTATAGAGAAACTAGGAATTAATTTATTAGAAACAGTTACCTCTCCTACGACACTTGCTCCTTTTTCTTCATCTCTGGCTTCTTCTATTACCGTTTCAACAACTGTAGCAGACTTACCGTTATCTATAACAACTACTACATCTCCTACATTGATAATATCATTTATCTCAAAATTAATAGCTTTTATTATTCCATTAGTAGGTGAAGGTATTTCAGCATTTACTTTATCTGTTTCAACCAAAAATAAACTTTCTCCTTCCTCTACCGTATCTCCAACTTTAAAAAAGCAATCTAATATTTTTCCTTGGTGGATTCCTTCTCCAATATCAGCAAATTTAAACTCAAACATTATTCCCTCCTATCTTTAATTTATTTTTTAATAATTTATAAGTTCTTTTATTTTTGATTTTATTTTTTCTGGATTGATCATAAAGTGTTCCTCTCCCTTTGCTAACGGTACTGTAATATCATAGCCTGTTAATCTAGTAGGAGGACACTCTAAGTGTAGGAAAGCTTTTTCATTTACTATTGAAATTAATTCTGCTCCTACACCAAATGATTTTACCGCTTCATGAACGACTAAAAATCTTCCTGTTTTCTTCACAGAATTTTCTATGGCTTCTTTATCAATGGGAGAAATAGTTCTCAAATCAATTAATTCTACACTTATCCCCTCTCCTTCTAGATCCTTTACTGCTAATTGTATCTCTGGGATCATTGCCCCCCATCCAACTACAGTAATATCATTTCCCTCTTTTAAAATTCTTGCCTTTCCAATAGGAACTTCGTAGATTTCCTCAGGGACTTCCTGTTTAAAAGCTCTATATATCCTTTTTGGTTCCAAAAAAATAACTGGATCTGGATCTTTAATCGCAGAGATCATGAGACCCTTTGTATCATATGGATTTGATGGTATCACAACTTTTAGCCCTGGCACATGAGCTAACATTGCCTCTATACTTTCAGAATGATGTTCTAGAGCTCTTATTCCTCCTCCGTATGGCATTCTTACAACCATTGGTACCGTAAATCTTCCCCTTGTTCTATTTCTAAACCTAGCTCCATTGACAAATAATTGGTTTAATCCTGGAAATAGAAACCCTTGAAATTGTATTTCTAAAACTGGTTTCATCCCATTTATTGCCATCCCTATTCCCGTTCCTATTATTCCTGCCTCTGTTAGAGGAGAGTCAAAACATCTATCCTTTCCATACTTGGCTTGTAGTCCTTTCGTTGCTCTAAACACTCCTCCTTCAAAACCTGTATCTTCACCATAGACAACTACTTTTTCATCTTTTTCCATCATCTGATCCAAAGCTTGGTTCAATGCCTCTATATTATTTAAAATCCCCATTAATTTCTCCCCCCTTCCCATTTTTTAGCTTCCTCATATTGTTCTTTCAAATTTTCTGTCATCTCTTCATAGGTATATTTAAAAATATCCTCTAGTGGAGTTA
This sequence comes from Psychrilyobacter sp., assembly GCF_037132775.1. Taxonomy (GTDB): domain Bacteria; phylum Fusobacteriota; class Fusobacteriia; order Fusobacteriales; family Fusobacteriaceae; genus Psychrilyobacter. The sequence continues at coordinate 7,631 of NZ_JBAHZY010000063.1, read as the reverse complement.
CCTTCTCTTGTTCAACCTTTTCAAACTCTTCAAATACTATTTTTTTACATTCTTCTCTCATTTTTGTCTCATCTTTTTCAGTCAAAATTCCTTTTTCTATCAAGAAGTTTTTAGTTCTAATGATAGGATCTTTAGACATCCCATCTAAATGCTCTTCCTCAGTTCTGTAGATAGTAGGATCATCTGCCGTTGTATGAGGTCCCTGTCTATAAGTTACTGCTTCAATTAAACTTGGTCCATTTCCTGATCTTGCATTCTCTACAGCTTCTTTTGTAGCAAAATACATTGCAAATATATCATTTCCATCCACTTTTATCGATGGGATTCCTGCTGCAATTCCCTTTTGAGCTAATGTTTTTGCCTTTGTTTGGGATTTAACACTAGTACTTATAGCAAATTGGTTATTTTGTATAATAAATATTACAGGAGCATTTTCTACACCTGCAAAGTTTATTGCTTCGTAGAATTCTCCCTCAGAAGTTCCCCCATCTCCTATATAGGTTACTACTACCTTATCCTCTTTAGTATATTTAAATGACATTCCAATTCCCGTTGCATGACTAAACTGAGTTCCAATTGAAATTGCAACAGGCAGCATATTTATATGCTCAGGAATCTTACTTCCCATTTCATTTCCACACCAGTATAAGAAGATATTTTTCATAGGCAGTCCTTTATATAACCAAGCAGCATTACTTCTAAAAGCAGGAACTAACCAGTCGTCGTTTCTACATGCAGCCATAGATGCCACTTGTAAACCTTCTTGACCTAGTGTAGGAGGAAAAGTTAACATTCTCCCCTGTCTTTGAAATTTAAGTGCCCATTCGTCTTGGATTCTAGACAAAACCATACATCTGTACATTTTTAGTAGTAGATCACTGTCGATATCTTTATAGTATTTTTCATTTATTACCTTTCCAGTCTTATCTAATATTTGAAATACTTTTCCTTCTAAAGGATTGTGGTTTTCAAAAATCATAACTCCCCCCTCGGTATTATTTCATTATTTTTTTTATACTATCTATGGCATTATAAGAGCTTCTAATAAATACCCCACTCTCAACAACTGGTATCCCAATTTCTAAAGCTAGTTTTTTATACATAACAAATTTTTCATCTGTTATATACTCAGAAACTTCTATATGCTTCTCACTAGGGCGTAGATACTGTCCTATTGTAAGTATGTCACAATTTATATCCTTCAAGTCCTCTATAGATTCTGCTAATTCATCTATAGATTCTCCAAATCCTAACATTATTCCACTTTTAGTGATTATGTTTTTATCCCTCTCTTTAACATAATTAAGTAGTTCTATTGAATTTTCATAACTTCCTATGGGTTTTATCATTTTGTGTAGATTTTCTACTGTTTCTATGTTGTGATTTATTACATCTGGTTTAGCATCTATAATTATATCTATCAACTCTCTGTTTCCATTAAAATCAGGGATTAAAACCTCTATAGTAGCATCTGATACTTTTCTTATTTCTTCTATAATTTTTTTAAAATGTGTGGCTCCTTCGTCTTCTAAGTCATCTCTAGTCACAGAAGTTATTACAACATGTTTCAATCCTATTTTCTTTACTACTTCTGCTATTTTTTTAGGTTCGTTTGGGTTTAACTTTTCTCCTCTTATATTTTTATCTATAGAACAAAATCTACAAGCTCTGGTGCATTTGTCCCCTAAAATAATAAAGGTTGCTGTTTTTTTCCTAAAACACTCCCATTTATTGGGGCAGTTAGCAGCTTCACAAACAGTATTTAATAAATTTTCATCTAAAAGTTTTTCGATCTCATTACTTTTATAAAATTTCTTACTAATCCATTCAGGTTTATCCATTCCCTCCTCCTAATCTATATATACTTTAATAACTTAGTCACTAATTGCACGAATGAATACTAATTTTTTATAGTCTTAATAATGATTTGTGGAGCCTCCGACTAAAAGTACAAGTGCCCTTGGGTTATTCGTGACTAGAATTTCAATAGAAAACCTTGTTAAAATTCTCTACAAATTTTTCTTTTAGAATACTCATCTCTACTTCTATATCTAATTTTTTAATGGAAGTTACACCGACATCTTTTATTCCACATGGAATTATTGAATCGAATAAACTTAGATCAATATCATTGTTTAGTGCAATCCCGTGGGTTGTTATCCATTTTTTTATATGGATGCCCATGGCACAAATTTTTTCTTCTCCTATCCAAACCCCTGTATATTTATCTTTTCTGCCACTGTCAATATTTAATTCTTTTAAAATGTTAATTACTACCTCTTCCAGGTTTCGTAAGTATTTATGTAGATCTTTCCCAAATCTTTCCAAATTTAAAATAGGGTAGCAGATCAACTGTCCCGGTCCATGAAGAGTTGTTTTTCCACCTCGATCTACTTGTACAGACCTTATTCCTCTTTCACACAGTTGTTTTTTCGAAAATATCACCTCCCCTCTTTCTGAGGAATAAGCAGTGGTAATAACTGGATCTACTTCTAAAAATATTAAAACTCCATCTATTTGCTTATTATTTAATACATATTTATAGATTTCTTCCTGTTTTTTTTGTCCCTGTTCATAGGTAATCAATCCTAAATCATATACTTCTACCATAGTCTTCTCTCCTTAAAAATAAAAATAACATTACTTATCTATAGCTAGTTAGTTAGTAATTTCCTTTAATTACAACAATTAATTTTCCCTTTCCCCCCTTACAGGTATGATTCCCTAGATAATAAAAAAGAGGAATCTCTCTATTTTTAGAGGATTTCTTTTTAAAAGTTGGTATTATGTATCATACTATTTCTTACCTCAATTTATTTTTTTAATCAAATAATCATATTTTTCATCTTTATTGGATTATTTGAAATATTATTAGTGTAGGAAAAATAATTTACTCTGGAGGTTCAAAATATGTTTCAAAAACAAGCAGTTATGAGAAAGGTTTTAATTTCTCTTACCCCTCTTTTAGCTTTTTCAATATTTTTATATGGTTTTAAAAGTCTAGGAATTATCGTTGTTACTTTTATTTTAGGTATATTTACAGAATGGTTATTTGTTCGAAAGGCAAATAAAAAAATAAGTGAAGCCGTTCTTGTTTCTTGTTCCCTCTATGCACTATCTATGCCACCCTTAGCTCCTCTGTGGATTGTAGGAATCGGGATTGTATTTGGAATTTCTTTTGGAAAGATGGTTTATGGTGGTTTTGGAAGAAATATTTTTAATCCAGCCATTGTAGGTCGATTGTTTATTTATATTTCTTTTCCAAATGCAGTTAATCAATGGTTAGATCCAAGATCTCTGGATGGTTTTGCAGGGGCAACCCCTCTTGGAATGCTAAGGAATGGTCAACTGCCTTCCCTTTTAAATTTATTTACTGGTCTCAAGAGTGGATCTATTGGAGAAGGTTCGATAATACTCATTTTAATTGCTTTTATTTATTTGCTCTATACTAAAACTGCAAGTTATAAATCCTCTCTTTCTACTATAATTGGATTTCTAATCATGCAATCTGTCCTTTATTTTATGGATTTAGGAGGAACTAACCCTATTTATAGTTTATTCTCTGGAAGTATTCTATTTATTGCTGTATTTATGGTTACTGATCCTATATCTTCACCTAAAAAAAATAATTCGTTAATTCTATACGGTCTTCTCATTGGAATCTGTACATCGCTAATTCGAACTTATTCTCTTTTTATTGAAGGAACTAGTTATGCTATTTTATTAGGAAATATGTTTGCTCCATTATTTGATGAAACGATTGGGAAAGTAAAATTAAAATTAAAAGGAGGAAAATAGATGGAAAAAAATTCAATGACCTATACTACTATTTTTTCATTTATTATTACTTTCATACTAGTATTTTTATTGACTTTAACTCATGTTAGCACCAAAGATAGAGTTTCCAAATATAACAGAAATTATGAAATTTCATCTATTTTAAAAGCTATCGGTGTGAAACCTCAAGATCAAGAGATTCAAGAACAATTTAAAGCAATTTTTAATTTAGAACTTCCTACCAATAAAACTATGGTAGCAAAGGTCGATGGGGAAGATATATTAGTCAGTAAATTCTCTGGGAAAGCTCTTTGGGGTACAGTAAATGGAATTATCGCCATAGATAAAAATTTAAAGACTATAAAAGGTATAGAGATCATCTCTCATAATGAAACTCCTGGTCTAGGTGGACGTATTGAAGAGGAGTGGTTCTTGAGCCAATTTAAAGGTGAAACTATTGTTAAAGACATGATTAAAGTGATACAGGGTAGTGGAGAGGGAAACTATAATTCTGATGATGGAATCATAGATGGAATTGTTGGTGCTACTAGAACTAGTCATTCTATCGAAGTTATGATAAATCAAAAGATAAAAGATCTGAGGGAGGAGGCAAGGAATGAGTGAATATAAAAGTATATTAAAAGATAATCTATGGGATAATAATCCTGTTTTTGTTCAAATCCTTGGAATTTGCTCAGCACTGGCAGTTACAAATAATTTAATAAATACATCTATAATGGCTATTTCTGTAATCTTTGTTGCTGGATTGACTAATTTTACTGTAGCTAGTATAAAACACCTCATTCCTGGTAAAGTTCGTATGATCATACAAACTCTTATAATTTCTTTCTTTGTTATTATAGTAGATCTACTACTCCGAGCTTATCTACCGGATATTAGTAAATCTCTGGGTCCATATGTGGGTTTAATTATTACTAATTGCATTATCATGGGGAGAGCCGAAGCTTTTGCTCAATTAAATAAGCCACTAATCTCTCTTTGGGATGGGATTACAACAGGAATAGGGTATATGTGGATTCTGATGGCTATAGCTTTTATCAGGGAATTACTTGGTTTTGGCACACTCTTTGGGATTCTAGTCATGCCGGAAGGATTTCAAACTTGGACAATAATGATTATGGCTCCAAGTGCATTTTTTATCTTAGGGATCGCTATTTGGATAATTAATAACATCAAACTTTCAAAAGAAAGTTCAAAATAGGAGGTTTTACATGGCACCAGATATTAATCCATTAGTTTTATTATTCGCTTCAATATTTACTAGCAATATTTTATTAGCTAACTTCTTAGGGTTGTGTAGTTTTATATCAATATCTAAAGATATGGATTCTGCCAACGGTCTTGGAATGTCGGTTACTGCAGTTCTAACTATCACAACCGCTATAAATTGGGTTGTATATAAATACATATTAATACCTTTTGATCTTTTCTATCTTAGGTTTATTGTCTTTATCATAATTATCGCTGCTACTGTCCAAGTTTTAGAGATGGTTATCGATCGTTTTTCTCCAGCCCTCTATATGGCTTTAGGTATTTTTTTACCACTAATAACTGTTAACTGTGCTATCTTAGGAGTTGCATTATTTATGGAGATTAGAGGTTATTCATTTATACAGACTATTGTTTTTGCCTTTGGTTCTGGTCTAGGTTGGTGGCTTGCTATCGTTTCCCTAGCTGCTATACAAAAAAAAGTTTTAAAAGCTCCTGTTCCTGAAGGTTTAAAAGGAGCAGGTATAACACTTATAACAATTGGGTTCATGGCTATGGCGTTTATAGGTTTTTCCGGTATGCTTATAGTTCAATAAAAGGGGGGAGTGTCTATGGAATTTTTAATTGCACCAATTATCGTTGCACTTCTTGCGAGTGCACTTGCTTTTGCTATCTCAATCATAGATAAACATCTCAATAACTATGGAGATGTAAAAATTAATATTAATAGTGGTAAAAAAGTGCTAGATGTAAAAGGAGGAGACAAACTCCTAACAACTTTATTTTCAGAAAGAGTTTTTATTCCCTCTGCCTGTGGAGGGAAGGGAACTTGCGGAGCTTGTAAATGTAAGATCACTACAGATGTAGGTCCTATCCTTCCCACTGAAAGACCTTATTTATCCATGGAAGAGATAAATGAAAATACAAGGTTAGCATGTCAAATCAAGGTCAAAAAAAATCTAGATATATTTATCCCAGAAGAATTATTTAACGCTAAAGAATTTTCTGGCGTTGTTGAAAAGATCAATGATCTAACCTATGATATAAAAGAAGTTATCGTATCCATAGGAGATGAGTCTATAGATTTTGTTTCGGGAAGATATGTTCAATTAGTTATTCCTCCATATGGAAAAATTAAAGAATACACTCAAAGAGCTTATTCTATCTCTTCTAAACCTTCAGAAAAAAATAAGATTGCCATGTTAATCCGCTTAATTCCAAATGGAATAGTAACTACATGGGTTCATAATTATATGAAAGTAGGGGAAAAATTAAAATTAATAGGACCTTTTGGTGAATTTGAAAAATCAGATTGTAAATCAACGATGGTTTGTATTGCTGGAGGATCTGGTATGGCTCCATTTAAGTCTATGTTCCATGATATGTTAGAAAAAGATGAAATTGATAGAGAAGTTTGGTATTTTTTTGGAGCTAGAACTATAAAAGACCTGTTTTTACTTGAAGAATTTAAAGAGATAGAAAAAAAATGGCCTAACTTTCATTTTATTCCTGCATTATCGGCTTCTTTACCTAATGAGGATTGGACTGGAGAAAAAGGTTTGATTACTGATGTTTTGGATAAATATTTAAAATTTGAAATTGATCCTTCTAAACACAGGGAAGGTTTTCTTTGTGGAAGCCCAGGGATGATAGGGGCCTGTAATAATATTCTCAGTCACAACGGTATAAAAGATATCTTTTATGATGATTTTTCATAGAAAAATTGCTATATATTAAAATGAACTTATTGTTTATTTATAAAATTAGGAGGTAGAAGGTATGAATGAAATAAAAAGTTCTAATTACTATGTTGACAAAAATACTACAGACAATGAAGATCATATTGTACACAGGGAAGATTGTAAAGAAATACCCAGTCCAGCAAAGAGAGAATATCTTGGAAATTTTGATTGCTGTGAAGATGCAATAGAAAAAGCTAAACAAATATTTTTACAGTCCATTGGATGTGTTTATTGTTCAAAAAAATGCTAGAGAGAAACATCGAAGATTAAAATTGGAAAAAAATTATTTTGATGGTAATATTAAGGATAGATATGGTTAAAAAAAATTAGATCAAGGGGGAATTGAATGGAAAAATGGGCATGTACAGTATGTGGTTATATTTATAATCCAGAGATAGGTCATCCAAAGTCGGGAGTCGAGAAGGGTACAAAATGGGAAGATGTGCCGGAAGATTGGATTTGTCCTCTTTGTGCTGTAAGTAAAGATGAATTTGAAAAATTAGAATAATAAAATAGGTTCTCAGAATATTTTTCTGAGAGCCTATTTTTTATTGGTAGGGTAAATTAGGGTCTGTCTCATATTTTGTGTAAACCTCCAAATTAGTGTAAACTACAACTACATTAATTTGGAGGTTTTTTTATGAGAAAAAGAAGAAAAGATTTATTCCCTGATGAATTAGCACGAAAAGAGCTAATTAGAGAATATCTTAGTAGAACACCTAATACCAGTTTAGATTTTAGTGCATTAATTAAAGAAATGATGGGACAAATGCTTGAAAGTGCTTTAGATGGAGAGCTGGAAGAACAACTTGGTTATAGTAAATACGATTACCGTAATAAATCTACAGATAATTCTCGAAATGGTTATTCTAAAAAGACATT
>NZ_JBAHZY010000042.1:0-19230 GCF_037132775.1 Psychrilyobacter sp. | reverse complement strand
ATCAATCTATGTTGTTTTACCTATATCCATATTAGCTACTATACTTACAGTAAGGTTTGTAGGTAGATCTGTAGAGGAAGCTAGGGAGACAGAGGAAGAATTGGAATTAGTATAGAAAATTTGACTAGGTTTTTTTATTTTTACTTATTTTTAACTTATGAAAATTTAAAATTTTATAGGGAAAAATAATAATAATAAAAATTAATTTCCATTCATCTTAAATATTATGTAAATTCGTTTTTTTAATAGTTTGATACTTAAAAAATGGTATTAAACTTCATTATTAAAACTTTAAAGTTATAAAAAAAAGTTTTTATGGGGTGGATTAATTTGAATTATTAGAATATACATGGTATATACATAGTTATATGTATCATTATCGGTATGTAAAGCTAAGCAAAATTTAATAATAGGGGAGGAAAGAATGGGAAAGTTTATTTTTAAACGATTGGGTCAAATGTTATTTACACTGTATATAGTTATTACAGCGACTTTTTTCTTGATGCACGCTATTCCTGGGGGACCTTTTACAAGGGAAAAACCGTTACCGCCAGCAGTGATAGCAGCATTAGAGGCTAAATTTAACATGAATGCACCACTCTACGTACAATATTTCGACTATATGAAAGGGGTTTTTAGTTTTGATTTCGGGCCTTCGTTTCAAAAAGTAGGAGTAGATGTAATTGATCTAGTACGAGCTGGATTACCGGTATCTGCAAAACTAGGGGGATCTGCTGTATTAGTCGTACTCATAATAGGTATTCCTTTAGGGATAATATCTGCTCTGAAGCAAAATAAATGGGAAGATTATGTGGTAACTGTTATAGCTACTTTAGGGGTTACAATCCCGAGTTTTGTAATAGCGACTATGATCATATATGTATTTAGTGGAAAATTGGGATGGTTACCATCTTTTGGACTAACTTCCTGGAAACATTATATCGGACCAGTAATAGCTCTCTCTGGATTCTCTTTGGCTTTTGTATCTAAGCTGACCAGATCATCGATGTTAGAGGTGTTACAGCAAGATTATATTAGAACAGCCAGAGCCAAGGGGCTGTCAGAGTTTGTAGTAATTGGTAAACATGCTCTTAAAAATGGATTGTTACCAGTAGTTACCTATGTGGGACCAATGGTAGCAGGAATTTTAACTGGATCATTTGTTATTGAAAAGATCTTTGCTATACCTGGAATGGGGAAATATTTCGTAGAAAGTGTAGGAAATAGAGACTATACAGTGATCATGGGAGTAACAATCTTTTATGCAGGATTTTATATAATTATGGTATTTTTTGTAGATATCATCTATATATTGATAGATCCTAGGATTAAATTACATGATTAAGGGGGAAGGGATGGATAATAGATGGGAAAAAGTATCGGAGGAAGTTAAAGGTGAGAGGAAAACAAGACCTAGTCTTACATATTGGCAGGACGCTTGGCGAAGGTTAAAACAAAATAAACTATCTATGATAGGCTTGGTGGTAATAATTTTATTGTTTATAACGGCAATTTTTGGACCTATGCTATCTAAATTTAGTTATGAAGATCAAAATCTTAAATTTGGAAATATAGCTCCTAGATTTGATATATATGAAGTAGATAAATCCAACTATATATATGTACATCCAGAATATAAGTTATTTACTGTAACTTCTGACGGGAAACTGCTAGATTCATTAAAACCAGTTGAAAATGACATTATGAATTCGCAAAAGATCTATGAAGTAGATGGAAAACGGGTAGTACTAGATTATAAAAACGCTAAATTATCTAGAAAAAATCCAGGAATTCAAAAATATAAAATATTGGTAGAGAATAAGGAAACAGAGATATTAAAGAGAGTTTTTAATAAAACTTATTTCTTCGGTACCGATTCCCATGGAAGAGACCTCTTCATAAGGGTACTTTATGGAGCTAGAATATCCCTTACAGTAGCAGTTGTAGCCACTCTGGTAAATTTCTTTATTGGAATCTTCTATGGAGGGATATCTGGTTATTTAGGTGGAAGAGTAGATGCAATAATGATGAGAATAATGGATATAATAAGTACAATTCCATTACTACTATATGTAATTTTACTTATGGTAATAATATCTCCAGGATTAAAAACAATTATAATAGCCATGGGGCTTACCTTCTGGGTAAGGATGGCAAGGATTGTAAGGGGTCAAACTCTTAGTATAAAGCAACAAGAATATGTTATGGCAGCAAAAACTATAGGAGCCAAAAATTTTAGAATACTAAGTAGACATATCATACCAAATGCAATGGGACCGATCATCGTATCACTGACTATGATGATACCAAATGCAATATTTACAGAATCATTTTTGAGTTTTATAGGGCTTGGAGTAAGCGCTCCTCAAGCATCGTGGGGAACCTTGGCCAGTGATGCCTTGCCAGGAATAAGAAGTTATCCATATCAATTGTTTTTTCCATCACTTGCAATAAGTTTAACTATGCTTGCATTTAACTTTTTAGGGGATGGACTTAGAGATGCACTGGATCCAAGATTAAGAAAATAGGGGGGAACATGGAAAAATTAATAGAACTTAAGGACGTAAAAACTTCATTTTTTACCCATCTAGGAGAAGTCCAGGCTGTAAGAGGTGTAAGTTATAGTATAAATAAAGGTGAGGCCTTGGGAATTGTAGGAGAATCAGGAAGTGGAAAGAGTATAACCTCTATGTCTATAATGGGACTGCTTCAATATCCAGGAATTGTAAAAAGTGGTGAGATAATATTTAAAGGGGAAGACCTTTTAAAGAAAAATAAAAAAGAGATGAGGAGTGTAAGGGGAAATGAGATAGCTATGATATTTCAAGACCCGATGACCTCGTTAAATCCTGTATATACTATAGGGGATCAGATTATGGAAGCTATTAGAAAACATCAAAATGTATCTAAAGCCGAAGCCCTAAAAAAGGCAATCGACATGCTAACATTGGTAGGAATACCTGACCCGGCAAAAAGGATAAACGCTTATCCCCATGAATTTAGTGGAGGGATGAGACAAAGGGTAATGATTGCTATGGCTCTTTCGTGTGAACCGGATCTGCTTATTGCTGATGAACCAACTACGGCATTAGATGTTACTATCCAGGCTCAAGTATTAGACATTATGAAGGAACTGAAAGATAAGTTAAATACATCTATAATGCTCATAACACATGATCTAGGGGTTGTCGCCGATGTCTGTTCGAGAGTACTCGTTATGTACGGTGGACTTATCATGGAGGAAGGATCAGTAAATGATATCTTCTACAATCCACAACATCCATATACAGTGGGATTATTAAAATCTATTCCTAAGATAGAAAGCAAGGAAAGATTGGTACCTATAGATGGAACACCGCCAGACCTATTGCACCCTCCAAAGGGATGTCCGTTTGCACCGAGATGTGAACATGCTATGAATGTATGTATGGAGGAACAGCCAGAATTTTTTGACTGCGGGGAAGGGCATAGATCTATGTGTTGGCTGCTTCACCCAGATTCTCCCAAGGTGGAATTAAAGGGAGGGGTAAGATAGATGGATATAAAAAAAGATAAAGTTTTAATAGAAATAAAAAATTTAAAGAAATATTTTTCTAAAAATACAGGTTTTTTCAAAAAAAAGATGGAGCATCTAAAAGCTGTAGATGATATTAGTTTTCATATAAATAAAGGTGAAACTTTTGGGCTTGTAGGAGAGTCAGGGTGCGGGAAATCTACAACCGGAAGAACTATAATAAGGCTCTATGATGTAACTGGCGGAGATATAATATATGATGGGAAAAATATAAGCCACTTAAATGAAAGGGAGTTAGAGCCTTATAGAAGAAAGATCCAAATGATCTTTCAAGATCCATATGCATCATTAAATACTAGGATGACAGTAGGAGATATCATAGGAGAACCCTTGGATATCCATAACTTAGCAAAAGGTGAGGCGAGACAGAAAAGAATATATGAACTATTAGACACGGTGGGACTAAGTAAGGAACATGCTAGCAGATATCCCCATGAATTTAGTGGAGGACAAAGACAAAGGATAGGAATAGCCCGTGCATTGGCAGTAGAACCAAAATTTATAATCTGTGATGAGCCGATCTCAGCATTGGACGTATCTATCCAGGCTCAGGTAGTAAATATGTTAGATGACCTGCAAAAAAAATTGGGTTTGACCTATCTATTTATAGCTCATGATCTATCCATGGTAAAACATATCTCAGACAGGATAGGAGTACTATATCTAGGTAAGATGATGGAGATAGCAGAATCAGATGCTCTCTATGATAACCCCATCCATCCATATACGAGAGCATTGCTTTCATCTATACCTATTCCAGACCCAGAGCTAAATGCCAAAGTGAAGAGGGAAATATTAAAGGGAGATGTACCTAGTCCACTTAATCCACCTAGTGGATGTAGGTTTAGAACCAGGTGTAAATATGCAGAAGGGATTTGCAGTCAAAAGGAACCATTATTAGTAGAAGTGGTTTCTGGAAGGTTTGCAGCTTGTCATTTTTCTAAGGAATTCTATGAGGGAACAAAAAAATAAAGGATCTTATAGGGATGATAAGTATAATTATTTATCACTTTAGTGATCAGTTTTTTAAGTAACAGCGTTTATCAATTTATTCGAGGAGGAAATTTATGAAGAAAATCTTTTATGTAGTGACACTTCTAATGGCAGTATTACTCACTGCTTGTGGAGGAGAAAAAGAACAATCTAAGGGAACAGATACAGCAGAACAGGTTATGGTATTTAACCTAGGAGCAGATCCCAAATCTGTAGATCCACAGCTAAACTCTGCAACTGATGGTGGAATAGTTATAAACAATACCTTCGAAGGACTTATGAGAACAGATGTCAACGGAAAAGCTCAGCCAGCAGGAGCAGAATCTGTGGATGTTTCAGATGATAAGATGACTTATACATTCCACCTTAGAAAAGATGCTAAATGGTCTGATGGAAAACCTGTAACAGCAGCGGATTATAAATATGCTTGGTTAAGAGCATTAGATCCTGCAGTAGCTTCGGAATATTCATTCCAACTTTACTATATCAAAGGTGGACAGGATTTCTTTGAAGGAAAAGGGCCTAAAGAAAATATAGGCTTAGAAGCAGTAGACGACTTGACTTTTAAAGTTACTTTAAAAGCTCCTACAGCATACTTTTTAGACTTAGTAACATTCCATACATTTATGCCAGTTAGACAAGATGCAGTGGAGAAAAAACCAGAAGGATGGGCAAAGGATCCTAGCATAGCGATTTCAAATGGACCATTTAAAATTTCTGAATACCATATGAATGACAAGATTATCTTAGTTCCAAATGAATATTACTGGAATAAAGACAGTGTTAAATTAGATAAGATCACTATGACTATGATAGTTGACATCAGTACAGCTATGATAGCATATGATAATAATGAAGTAGATGTATTAATCACTGTACCTACTCCAGAAATTCCAAAAAGACAGGTGGAAGATCCAACTTTCCAAATAGTGCCTTACTTAGGAGTATACTACTATATCTTTAATGTTAACCAAGCACCAACTAACGATATCAATGTAAGAAAAGCTCTTACACTAGCTATCGACAGAGAACAGATTGTAAATGAAGTAACTAAAGGTGGGCAACAGCCAGCTAATGGATTTGTTCCGACTGGATTAGTAGATTCACAAGGAAATGACTTTAGAGCAACTGCAGGAGATTATGGAATTTCTTCTACTGCTGATATTGAAAAAGCAAGAGAATATTTAGCTAAAGCTGGATATCCAAATGGTGAAGGTATGGCTCCAGTTGAGCTTATCTATAACACAAGTGAAGGACATAAAGCGGTTGCAGAAGCAATCCAAGAGATGTGGAAGAAAAACTTAGGAATCGAAGTTAACTTAGTAAATCAAGAGTGGGCTGTATTCCAAGATACTAGACATTATGGAAATTTTGAAATAGCAAGAGGTGGATGGATTGGTGACTACAACGACCCTATGACATTCTTAGATCTATGGACTTCTTACTCAGGAAACAACGATGCACAATGGAGCTATAAGAAAGGGGATTTTCCTGAGAACAAAAAATTTGATGCATTGATTGAAAATTCAAAAATAGTTCAAGGTGTGGACAGAGATGAAGATCTTTATGGTGCAGAGAAAATTCTAATGGATGAATTAATCACTATGCCTATCTACTACTATACAGGTGTAATCATGGTTAAAGATAAAATTAAAAACTGGGAAAGAGATATCTTAGGTACTTGGTACTTTGGAAATATCGAAATAATAGAATAATAAAAAGCCTTCTAAAAGTATAAATACTTTTAGAAGGCTTTTTTGTATATATAATAAAAAAAAGTTTGCCTTAAACCATGGTTTAAGGTGTATACTTGGTATATAAGAAATTAGGAGGTAATCTATGACTATAGATTAGGTAGCCAAACATTTTAGAATATCTAAGTCTAAGCTTAGATATTATGAAAAAAATGGAGTTATTAAGGAGATTGCTAGGAATAACAATGGTAATAGAGCATACACAAGTAATGACTTAGTTTGGATAGATTTTTTTCTCAATCTCAAAGAAACAGGGATGTCACTAAAGGAGATAGTATATTATATAGGTTTAAAAAAAGGTGGGGAGAAAACTGCTATAGAAAGAAAGGAAATTTTGTTAAATCATGTAGATATAATACAGAAAAAGATAGAGGGATTAAATTTGATAAAAGAAGAGGTTTTGGAACAGGTAAAAAGATATGAGGATGAGGAAGGAAATTGTATTATTAGATGTAAAATTTATGAGGAGAAAGATTGCTAAAATTTCAAAGAAGATAGAAAAAAATAATTAATGGAGGGGCAATTCATGAGTTGTCCATAAAAGGAGGAAAAAAATGTTGAATTTTAATTTTTACAACCCCACAGAGATTGTATTTGGAAAGGGTCAGATGAAACAGTTAGATAAATTGGTACCTAAAAATTCTCGTATACTTGTTACATATGGTGGGGGATCGGTAAAAAAATTCGGAACTTTAGATAAGGTGATAGATGAGCTAAAAAAATCAAAGAGGGAAATATTTGAATTTGGAGGAATAGAACCTAACCCCAAATTTGAGACTCTGATGAAAGCTGTCAAATTGGTAAGAGAGGAAAAGATCGACTTTATCCTGGCTGTTGGAGGGGGGTCTGTTATGGATGGAACTAAATTTATCGGGATAGCTTCATGCAAGGATGAATACATTGGAAAAGAGGAAGAACTATTAACTCAAGGAATGATATCAGTTGATAAAACTATACCATTTGGAACTGTAGTAACTTTACCAGCAACGGGTTCAGAGATGAATTGTGGAGGGGTAATAAGTAATGGGAAAAATAAATTAGCTATTTTTAGTAAAAAATCATTCCCTATATTTTCTATATTAGATCCAGAACTAACATTTACTCTGCCAAAAACTCAGGTAGCGAATGGAATTATAGATACGTTTATCCATGTAGTAGAGCAATATGTTACCTATCCAGTAGAGGCTGGATTTCAAGATAGAACAGCTGAAGGAATCCTTCAGACATTAGTAGAAATAGGGAAAGAAACTCTAGAGAATCCTACTAATTATGATGCACGTGCTAATTTAGTTTGGTGTGCAACAATGGGATTAAATGGACTTATCGGTGCCGGAGTACCTCAAGATTGGTCGGTACATATGATAGGACATGAATTAACAGCAATATTTGGTGTAGACCATGCTAAAACACTAGCAACTATCTTACCAGCAACTTGGAAAGTTAGAAAAACAGAAAAATTTGAGAAGTTAGTTCAATATGCAGAGAGAGTATGGGATTTAAGAGATGGAACTGATGAAGAAAAGATAGATTTAGCAATCACAAAAACAGAAGAATTTTTTCATAGTTTAGGTATTACAACTAAATTATCAGATTATAAAATAGGAGAAAATGACATAGAAACTGTCATCAACTCTTTAAAATCACATAGGATGGTTAAATTATCTGAAAGAGGAGATCAAACTCTAGATATAACAAGGAAAATTATAGAGAAAGCACTGTAAAAACTAAAATTTTAAAATAAAGAGAGGAGATAGCTGCTAGCTATCTCCTCTTTCATAATCTACTTTACATTCCTTGGCTAGCAGCCATAAGGAATGGAATAATTTGTTTTTTTCTTGAAACTACACCATCTAGCCAGGCAGTTCCAGCTTCTAATTCTACGTTAAACCCTTTTTCTACTAATTCAGTAGAATTCCCTAGTGCAAAAATTTTAGAACCATTATTTACTATATCGGTCATAACTAGCACAAATAAGTCGTAGTTATGTTTGTTTATCATCCTATTCATAGCAGCTTCTAAATTTTCTCTATTACTCATCAATCCGTCTATATCAACTGTATTTATCTGTGCGACAGCAGTTTGGAATTTACCCATAGAGAATTCTTTCATATCCATAGTTATAATTTCATCAGGAGTCTTATCTCC
Organism: Psychrilyobacter sp.; assembly: GCF_037132775.1. Classification (GTDB taxonomy): domain Bacteria; phylum Fusobacteriota; class Fusobacteriia; order Fusobacteriales; family Fusobacteriaceae; genus Psychrilyobacter. The sequence goes on along the minus strand of NZ_JBAHZY010000042.1, from coordinate 10,764 downwards.
TAAAGAAGTCCCTGCTATCAGCATTTCCATACCATATTTTTCATAATCTATTTCTGTGATGGTAGCTAATTCTTTAGCTGCTTCTATATCTTTTGGCGTGCAGGTAGGAGATTTGAATATTAATGTATCTGATAAAATAGCACTTAGCATAAGTCCGGCTATGGTTTTATCAGGAATAATTCCTGCCTCTTTAAACAATCCATAAATTATCGTACAAGTACAACCAACAGCTGCGGCTCTAATCATAAGTGGTTCAGAAGTTTCAAAATTTCCAAATTTATGATGATCTACTATTTCTAATATTTTAGCAGTCTCAATTCCATCTACTGATTGAGAATTTTCATTGTGATCCACTAAGATGACTTCATTTTTTTCGAAATTCATAATATGCTTGGATCTAATAGTTGAAAATATAGTTCCATCTTCATTTACAACTGGGAAATTAGTTTGAGAAGAATCTTTTATAATATCACGAATATCTTCTATAAAATCAGTAGTTTTAAAATGGAAAAAGTTTTTATGCTTTAAAATAGCCTTTACAGGTACCGATTGTGAGATCATTTTAAATGTTTTAAAAATTCCCTGATTAACTCTAACAAGTGGTATTTTTATATCGTAATCAGGGATCTCATCATTTTTATCCACACATAAAAATATGATTTTTGCTCCAGATTTTTCAGCATTTTTTATATGTCCGGAAAAAAGTGTAGTGATTACCACATCTCCTTCAGAAATTTTAGCTAGTTCAGAGACTCCTCTTAGTCTACCCTCTATCTTACCTGTAGGGTATACTCCATTTAGAACAACAGCAGAATCCTTTAAAGAATCCCAAACATTTTCAAATGTCGTTTCATAATCAAGGAAAATATCTCTGGTACTCATCTCTAAATATGCGTTTGCAATCTCTGATATATGTATCATATTTTCTAATTTATTATTTTTATTTACAACAGGCAAACTTGAGTAATTTTCAGTAGTCATGATCTCTAATGCTTTTTGAATAGAATCAGTTTCCTTTATTAATTCCTTTTCGACCTTAGTAAGATCTTTGACCTGTGGTTTTATAGTAGTTAGCAATTGTGGCGCTGCTACATTAAAATGATTTAAAATAAATTCAGTTTCCTTGTTTAATTCTCCTAATCTGACAGCCTTTGTATTAAGTCCTAATTGACCCTTAAGGTTAGAATATGCGATAGCTGAACATATAGAATCTGTGTCTGGATTTTTATGTCCAAAAATTAAAACCTTCTCTTTCATTGTTGACCTCCTAAAATTATAGTGAAATATGAAAAATCACACCTATTATAGATATAAGCTCCGAATTTACTATGTTTATATTTTTTTTAACCAAAATATATTACCATTTAAATCATTAAATAACAAGAGTAAGTTGTGACTTAAAAGGAACAATGAGGTTAGGAAAATTATAAAAGATAAGTCACGATTGCTATTTTGGCAATGATTTAGAAGTTAAGCCAGAAAAAATAAAAGGGAAAAATCTGTGTCGGTTATTTAAATTGTTTCTGATAATTATGGTATAATTTTATGAATAAAAAACTATTTTTTTAAGGTTTAAAAGGAGAATTAAAGGATGAATAAAAATATAGAATTAGAAATAAAAAAAATAAAAGAAAACTTACATAAGCATAACTACTACTACTATGAAAAAAATGAAAGTTTAATTGCGGATGTAGAGTATGATAAGTTATTGAAAAAATTAGAGAAATTAGAGGAAGAGAACCCTGAATATAAGACGACAAACTCTCCTACACTGGTTGTAGGAGAAGGATTAAAAGGCACTAAATTTACTAAAGTTACCCATAAAAAACCAATGTTGAGTCTATCCAATACCTATAATGTAGGAGATTTAGAAGATTTTGATAAGAGGGTAAAAAGAATTTTAAATAAAGATAGTATAGAAAACGAAAATACCCAGGTAGACTATGCCTTGGAATTAAAATTAGACGGGATATCCATAAGTATTCACTATGTAGATGGTCGTTTAATCCAGGCTGTAACTCGTGGAAACGGGAAGGTAGGAGAGGATGTAACTGAAAATATAATGCAGATAAGATCTATCCCTAAATATCTCAAAGAAAGTGTATCTATAGAGGTTAGAGGGGAGATTGTATTACCATTAACTGAATTTGAATCATTGAATAAAAAAAGATTGGAGTCAGGAGAGGAAGTCTTTGCTAATCCTAGAAATGCAGCCGGGGGAACCCTGCGTCAAAAAGACGCTGCCATTGTAGGAAAAAGAAATTTGGATGCCTATATCTATTATTTAGCTGATAGTGAAGAATTAGGATTTGAAACTCACATTGAAAGTATAAAATATTTGGAAGAGTTGGGATTTAAAACTACAAAGGTCTTTGACCTATGTGAAACTATAGAACATTTGGAAATCCAGATAAAATACTGGGAAATTGAAAGGAATCATTTGGATTATGAGACTGACGGGTTGGTAATTAAGGTAAATAATCTTAGTCTGTATGAAGAGTTAGGAGCTACAACCAAGGCACCTAGATGGGCTATTTCCTATAAATTTCCTGCTAAACAGGTGACTACAAAATTAAAGGATATAACCTGGCAAGTGGGAAGGACAGGGAAGGTCACTCCCGTAGCAGAATTAGAAGCAGTAGAAGTATCGGGAAGTATAGTCAGACGTGCCAGTCTTCATAATTATGACGAGGTTCTTAGAAAAGATATAAAAATAGGCGATACAGTATTCATCGAAAAAGCTGCTGAGATAATTCCCCAGGTTATAAAACCTGTAAAAGAGTTGAGAGACGGGACGGAGGAGGAGATAATCCCTCCTACAAACTGCCCTGTATGTGATTCAATCTTAGAAAAAGAAGAAGGGCTGGTAAATTTAAAATGTATGAATACTCACTGTAAGGCAAAATTACAGGGAAGGATGGAATATTTTATCTCCCGTGATGCCATGAACATAATCGGTGGATCAAAGATCGTGGAAAAATTTATAGGATTAGGTTTTTTAAAGGAAATAAGTGACTTCTATGAACTTCATCTAAAAAAAGATGAATTGGAAAAATTAGATAATTTGGGAAGCAAAAGTATAGAAAAATTGCTGATATCTATTGAGGAGAGTAAAAAATTAGATTACTCTAAAACTCTCTATGCCCTAGGGATTCCATTTGTGGGAAAATTTTTAGGAGAATTGTTATCTAAAGAGAGTAAAAATATAGAGAATTTGGCTCTGATGGAAGTGGAAGAATTACTGGCAATAGACGGTGTAGGAGGGAAGGTAGCTCAGTCTGTATATGGATACTTCAGAGATGGTGACAAGATGAGAGTGCTGGAAAAAATAAAGGAAGCTGGAGTTAATTTTGAGATCGAAGAGGTAGATGAAGGGGCTCATTTGGAAGAGTTTGTAGGGAAAACCTTTCTGGCTACAGGAAAATCGATCCATTTTAAGAGGCAGGAGATCAAAGATATCGTAGAAAAATTAGGCGGATCTAATATGTCTGGGGTGTCCAAAAAATTAGATTATCTCATAGTGGGAGAAAAACCGGGAAGTAAACTGAAAAAAGCTGAGGAATTGGGCAGTGTAAAAATTCTTACAGAGGAAGAGTTTTTGGAGCTGATAAAATAGAAATAAAAAAGGATGCAAAACTGCATCCTTTTTTATTTCTATTTCACTGTTGCCATAGTTCCCATCTCATATAATTTAGGACTAATTGTTCCAGCATCTCTTTTATCTGTTAGTACAATAAGAAAATCACCACTTTTTATCTTACTCATTCCTTTGGGGATTATCTCTCTTATCTCCCTTCTAATTCCAACTAAAAGACAATTTTCAGGCCAAGATATTTCAAAAACATGCTTCCCATCGAAAATAGAGTCTGCAATAACTGGTATTAGTAGTGTCACTTTAGATGAATTTTTCTTAGGAGATTTTTCTTTAACAAAAAGGTTGGAGATCATATTTCTATAAAGAATATCATAGATTGGATCTAAATTAATAAATTCAGTCAATACATAGGCCAATGTTGCGACTAAAGTTAAGCTAAATAGATGATCAAACCTACCTGTCATCTCAAGAATAAGGATTATTCCTGTAATAGGAGCTCTTACAACTGCCGTTAGATACCCAGCCATTCCTAAAATCATAAAGTGAACTCCGTAGACGTCTTCTAAACCAAAGACATCTACTAAAAACATCCCATAGATTTTTCCGAGGATAGCTCCTACTACTAACATAGGAAGGAATATTCCTCCTGGAAATCCTGTACTGTATGAAAAAAGTGTAAATATAAATTTAGCAATCAGAAGAATAAACAAAACTTTCATAGGAATAGATCTATGAGCTATATCTTGGATGAGGTGATGTCCTCCACCTGCAATCTCAGAAAAAAACAATCCAATAAATAGCGATAAAAGTATTGCAAGAACAGCTTTTACATAGGAGTTAAGTTTTATATTTTTATATAATTTTTGAAATAAAACAACCCCATCGGTAAATAATTTTCCTGCTAATCCTATAAAAATACCAAAGACTATTAATGATATTAAATATTTTGTTGTAGAAAGTCCCTCAGGTAACTGGGTATCAAAATCAAAGACTAAATCATACCCTAAATATAATTTAGTTATAAAATCTGCACTTATACTAGCTAACAAAGTACAAATAAGCAGTAATGGAGAAAAGAATTTATGCAACTCTTCCAAAGAAAATATAACTCCAGATAGAGGCGCATTAAATGCTGCTGCTAAACCAGCACTAGCTCCACTTGTAATAAGGTATTTTTTTTCAGCTTCTTTTGTTTTGAAAAAGCTATTCACTCCTTCACCTATTTGAGCTCCCAAATGTATAGATGGTCCTTCTCTTCCCAAAGAAAGTCCACTTCCAATACTGAGTAATCCTCCCAAGAATTTACTTATTAATTCATAGAACCAATTGAACTTGATCTGTTTCATTAAAAGAGCTTTTACTTGTGGAATTCCACTTCCACTAATCAATGGAAATTTTGATAGAAGTTTTTGTAAAATTATTGCTGCTCCTATAAAAATAATCACTACTTGGGATATTTTCATCCAAGATAGTGTTTCTTTGACATTTAATAAGGTAATATGCCTTACTGTGTTTAAAAAATCGAGGCCTTCTCTATAAGCTACAATAACGTAGCCGGTTAAAATGCCGACAATAATACTATAAAAAACTAATAGTAAATTGTGTCTTCGTTTTCTTAAATTTTGCCATGTATTAACTACTCCTTGTACATCTTCTTTCATAATTTAGAATCATCATCCTTTTTTTTTACTGTATTATAATTATAAATTTATATAATACAGAATATAATAAATTTCACTTTAAAGTATAGCAAATACCTATTAAAATATCAAGAGTTTTGTTAATTAAGAGTGTCTGTTTCACCTTTGGTGTTAATTATTCATTAACGTTTTATGACTGTATATTCCATATTTTTTAAAGGTTTAGGCTATTTCACCTCCTAGCAGTTTAATTGACGAGAGATAGTTTAATATGCTATTATTACAGTTGACAGAGTATAATGAAATCAAAGTTATTTGGCTTTGAGAAATCAAAAATTAAGTGAGGTAATGGCAGATGATCGGTAACTTAGTAAAGAAAATTTTTGGGACAAAAAATGACAGAGAAATAAAAAGGATTTTAGCTATTGTAGATGAGATCAATAACTTAGAACCTGAGATTAAAAAATTAGGAGATGAGGATCTAAAAGCTAAAACCATAGAATTTAGAGAGAGATTAGATAAGGGTGAAACTTTAGATGATATCTTAGCAGAAACTTTTGCAGTAGTGAGAGAAGGAGCTATAAGAGTCCTTGGAATGAGACACTACGATGTACAGATGGTTGGTGGAGTAGTATTACACGAGGGAAAAATAACTGAGATGAAAACAGGAGAGGGTAAGACATTAGTTGCAACTCTGGCTGTATATTTAAATGCATTGACTGGTAAGGGAGTTCATTTAGTAACGGTAAATGATTATCTGGCTACCCGTGATAGAGAATTGATGGGAAGACTGTATAGTTTCTTAGGATTGACATCGGATGTATTATATAATAATATGCCTATGGATAAAAGAGGAGCAGCCTATAGAGCTGACATTACCTATGGAACAAACAGTGAATTTGGTTTTGATTATTTGAGAGACAACATGGTTTCTAGAGTGGAAAATAAGGTGCAGAGAGACCTTGTTTTCTGTATTGTAGATGAGGTGGATTCAATTCTAATAGATGAATCTAGAACTCCGTTAATCATATCTGGAGCAGCAGCAGACACTCAAAAATGGTATAAAATTTTTGATGGAGTATCCAAAAAGTTAGTCAGAAGTTATGAAACGGAAAAAATCAAAGATATAAAGGCAAAAAAAGAGATGAATATTCCAGATGATGTTTGGAAAGATTATGAGGTAGATGAAAAATCGAATAATGTAACATTGACAGAAAAAGGAATAACTAAGATAGAAAAAGAATTGGATATTGAAAACCTATACTCTCCTGAAAATGTAGAGTTGACTCATTATATGATGCAAGCTCTAAAAGCTAAGGAATTATTTCATAGAGATAAAGAGTATTTAGTCAGAGATGGTCAAATAATTATTATCGACGAATTCACAGGAAGAGCTATGGAAGGAAGAAGATACTCGGATGGTCTACATCAGGCTTTAGAGGCAAAAGAGGGATTAAAGGTAGCCGGAGAAAATCAAACTTTAGCATCGATAACATTACAAAACTACTTTAGAATGTATGGAAAATTATCTGGAATGACAGGTACAGCTGAGACAGAAGCTACAGAATTTATGCATACATATAAATTAGGAGTTGTAGTAATTCCTACAAACAGACCGATAATCAGAATTGATAATCCAGATTTAGTATATAAAACACACAACGAGAAAATAAATGCCATAGTAGAAAGGATTGAAAAACTTTATGCCAAGGGGCAACCTGCCCTAGTAGGGACAATTTCTATCGAAAGTTCTGAAATTTTATCTGAACTTCTAAAAAAGAGAAAGGTACCTCATGAGGTATTGAACGCTAAATTCCATGAGAAGGAAGCAGATATAGTAGCCCAAGCTGGTAGATACAAATCAATTACCATAGCTACAAACATGGCTGGAAGAGGAACTGATATCATGCTGGGAGGTAACCCAGAATTTTTGGCTTTAGATGAAATCGGTTCGATGGATGATCCTAATTATAAGGAGTCATTTGAAAAATACAAGGCTCAGTGTGCAGATGAAAGAATAAAGGTACTAGAAGCAGGAGGGTTATTTATCCTGGGAACGGAGAGACACGAATCTAGAAGAATTGACAACCAGCTAAGAGGTAGATCAGGTAGACAGGGAGATCCAGGAGCTACAGAATTTTACCTTTCACTTGAAGATGAACTTATGAGATTATTTGGATCAGAAAGAGTAGCTGCTGTAATGGATAAACTAGGATTGCCAGAAGGGGAGCCTATTGTACACAGCATGATAAGTAAGGCTATTGAAAATGCACAGAAGAAAGTAGAAGCTAGAAACTTTGGAATTAGAAAAAATCTATTAGAATTTGATGATGTTAACAATAAACAGAGGGAAGCTATCTACAAGAGTCGGAATACAGCCTTGGAAAAAGATGATCTCAGTGAAACTATTCTTGGAATGTTAAATGATACCATATCACATGAAGTAGTTGAAAAATTTGTAGGAGAATTCAAAGAAGACTGGGATATGGATGGTTTAATAGAAAGAATAGAGGAACTGTTTGATTATATCATAGAAGATAAGGAAGAGTATAAAGCTCTGACTATTGAGGAATATTCTAATTTATTATCTCAAAAGATATTAGAAAAATACAATGTAAGAGAGGAAGAATTTGGTTCTGAACTTATGAGAAAATTAGAAAAGTATATATTATTTGAGATAGTTGATTCTAGATGGAGGGAACATTTAAAAACTTTAGATGCCTTGAGAGAAGGAATATACCTCAGATCATATGGTCAAAAAGATCCCCTTACAGAGTATAAATTGATCTCAGGAGATCTATATGCTAAGATGTTAAAAACTATAAAAGAAGAGACAATTTCTTATTTGTTTAAGGTGCAGATAAAGGTACCTGAAGAGAGGGAAATAGAGATAAAAGAAGCACAAAATAAAAATCTGAAGTATGAGTCTAATGATGATTTAGAGGGGGATGCAGATCTTGCAAAAGAATCTAGAGTTTCTCAAAAAATTGGTAGAAACAACTTGTGTCCTTGTGGGTCTGGAAAGAAATATAAAAAATGTTGCGGAAGGGTGTAGACTATGAAAAAAATGAGTAAAATTTTATTGGTAATAATGGTAGTATTTTTAGGAGCCTGTTCATCTATGAATATAGACACAAGTAAATATAAGATCACTACAGAAACGCTAAAAGAACCATACAAGGTAATGGATGAAATTTTAATAAGAGAATCTATTTTATCTGATTGGTATAATAATGAAGAACCAGTTCGGTATTTGACAACTAGACAAATTATAAAAAAAGACGGTAAAGAGGAAGTCTTTTTAAATAGTTTGAAAACAAAAAAGATTACAGATGAAGATATTGAGAAGTTTAATGAATTGACTAAAAAATATCTGAATAAACTAGAAAAAAAGTATAAGTTAAAAGATGAAAACATCAAAAACACCAAAGAACTTATAAAAAACTTGGTGATTGGATATAATGTTGTTTATTCGACTACTGCAAAGCATATAATGACAGTAGTTGCCACAGAAAGTGAAAGAAATTATGTCTTAGAGTTAAATAAAAAATCTGAAGATGAAATGACAGATAAAGATAGAACAAAGGTAAGGAAATTATTGAATAAATGGTTGGAAAGAAAAGAGTTTTTTGATGGCGAATCAATCTATAGTGCAGAAGTATCAAAGGATACAGTGAAACTTGTAGAATTATCTAAGAAAAAAGAATTAACAAGTTTAGAATTGAATAACTTAAATGCTAAGGCTATGGAGGTAGCATTCCCAGAATTAATATCTACTTTATCTAGATGGGGAAAATAAAATAACACTAAATTAGGAAATAGATTAATCTATCTCCTAATTTAGTGTTTAAACGTTTAAGAGGGGGAAATATGGATAAAAAAGTATGTCCGATTTGTGGAAAAGAGAATAGTTGTGCCCATGAAAATGAAAAAGATCCTAATACTTGCTGGTGTATGGATGTAAAGATTCCAAAAGAAGTTTTGGAAAAATTAAAAAAAGCTAAAAAAGTCAATACGGGTGGTTGTTTTTGTAAGTCTTGTGTGGAAAAAATTATGGTAGCGGAATAAAAATATTGAAATCAATTTTTAATATTTTTTTCAAAAAAAGAGGACTAAATTAATTTAGTCCCCTTTTTTAGTGCCTAATTTACAGTTAACAGTTCATTTAAATAATACTTTTTTATTGTGATTATACCTATATATATATATATATTCGTTCGGGTAATTTTTTCTTTTTCTTCTTGTCCTCGTACATCTTGATATCTGCGAGGTTAATACATTCTTCTAAGGTATTTTCGCCATAGCATTATATATATTCCAACACTTATACTGATCCTATATTTTTTTTTCATTATTTTTAGTATATTTATCAAATTATTTTTCAATATCATTAAATAATTCCCTAACCTCTATTGCATTTAGCCTATCAAATCCCAGGATAAATTCATCTCCTCCAAACCTCAAAAAAATGTCTTCTGGTTGGAGACTATCTCCTATAGTTTTAACAACAATTTTAATTAATTTATCTCCCTCTTCACGAGAAAATCGATCGTTTACATGTTTTAGATCATTTATATCTATAAAAACAGTTACTAAAGCTCCATTTTTTTTCTTAGCATTTTTAAAATTTTAACTTAATTTTTCCAAACCAATATGTCTATTAAATATTCCTGTCATTACATCGTAAGTTGCCAAGCCAGAGAGCCTTTTTTCATCCTTTCAATATCTTCTAAAAGGTTGTTTATATTTCTTCCTAAATTTTCAATTTCATCTTTTCCACTGATTTCAAGACGTCTCCCTAAATCTTTATGTTTTATTATTTCTTTAACGGAATGATCCATATTCCTTAATCTCTTTACTATAAACCTTTCCATTAAAGATAGAGATAACAAATATCAAAATCAGAAAATTTATTAACAGCATTACTATATATTTTTTTATATTTTCCTTCCCTAAAAATAATATATTGGCGTCCCTTTGATTTTTTAAGATAAGGCTTTCACCAGAAAGGGTTTGAATGTAGAACTTATTGAATACTATATCTTTTTCTATTTTGATTTCATATGGATTTTTTGAACTTTCAGAAACCCCTGATATATTAAATGGAATTCCTAATTTTTCTTCTAAATTTTTTAATTTAGTTTCATCTAAAAAATAACCCATAATCAAGTTACCTACCGGTTTCTTAGAATTATTGCTGTCTGTTATACCAAAATCGGAAAAAACTAAAATTTTATGATCTTTTTTGACTATCATGCCTGTTTTCCCATTATAAAATTGTATTTCATCTTTTAATGTAGTAACTTCTTTCAAAGAAAGATCGCTAGTTGAATTATTGTCATGATTTGTTTGATATACTATTTCCCCTTGATCATCTAAAAAAATGATAAGTATGGTGGTCGTGTTTGTCAAACAGTTTATGAAAAAACTTAAGCAATTTTTTGAGTACCAAAATATACCTTAGCAGGTGTTTCATAATCTAAAGAACTATGTCCTCTATCGTTATTATAAAAATTAATATACCTTTTT
>NZ_JBAHZY010000029.1:0-5065 GCF_037132775.1 Psychrilyobacter sp. | reverse complement strand
GACAAACACGACCACCATAGCCAGAGATTACAAAAGAATACTATCATTCCTACAATAACTTGGGTATTTGTTATCAAAACTTAGGAGAATATGAAAGTGCCATCGAATATTTTAAAAAAAGTGTAAGTGATCCATTAGATTATTATAATTTAGAGATCTGTTATACCAATATTATTTCTTGTGCTAAAAAAATGAAAAATGAGATACTGGTAAAAGTTACTGTTAATAAACTTGAAAATATACTTAAAAAATTAAAAAACAAGGTTTTATATCAAACTTATTGGAATTTGGGCTTATCTTATCTATATTTAGATGAGAAAAAGAAAACTATCCATGCATTTGAAAGGGAAATTTCATTCCCTTTAGATCTTAACCATCGCTTCTTTCACCCAACTAAATATTTAGACTCTATTAAACACCTTGCTTTACTCCATGGTCATCAGCCATTAAAACAGCAGGAATTAATAAAAATAATCTGTAAAATACCAAAACAAATGATGTGTTACGACTTTTCTATGTATATATTAAAATTTTATATAAATAATTCTTTAGAATATGAAGCTAATCTTCTTATTCAGAAAATACAATTATAAATTTAAAGGAGGGATTCAAATGAAAAAAATGGCTAATACTTATAGGTGTCCTATTACTCTTCAGTCTCACTTTTGCTAATAAAAGTAGTGGAATGAGTAGAATGATTTCTGACGTAGAAATTGACAGAGTTAAAGTTGAGAAAGTTCATATTAAAGTTGATAAAAAATAATAAAGGTCTCTTAAACCATCTATGGTTTAAGGGCTTTTTTTATCGACCGATAGATATTAGTCCCTGTGCTTGTCTAATGATTCTAATTTCTATCTGTTGATACAACTGAACAATTATGAGAAAGATCCTCTGAGAATCTTATTAACTTTTTATTTCGCTTCTCAAATATTTTGTTTGACTTCTAAGTTGAAGTGGTATATAATTAATTATCTATAAAAATAATTTTAATTGATTACAGCAATTAAAGGAGTGGTTACAATGAGAGAATTAATGTTACTAGCTTTATTAATGATGAGTGTTTTAAGTTTTCAAATGTTAGAGAATGTTATGGCGAACAAAGTAAAGATTAAAGAATATTAAGTAGATAGCTGTTCTATATCAGTTCCATAAATTGAAATAAAATAATTAAAAAATTATATCTATGAGATAAGCAACTAAAAAAATTATTTTTAGTTGCTTATCTCATTTTATGATTTGCAACACTCTGAAACCAATGCTTTTCTCCCACTGATTAAAGCTCCTTTAGTTTTAGGAGAACTGTTAAAACCTGTTTCTCCGATTAATTTCAAATGAGTAAAACCTGTATCTTTTAACATCTCCAGAAAAACCTTTCCTGGTACGGCTCCTCCCTCTCATTGAAACCAACTTTTAACTCTAACATCATGTTGCTTTATTTTCTCCCCTATAAAAATCTGATCTACCAGAAGAAGCTTTCCTCCTAGTTTCATACACCTATATAATTCTTTAAGAGTACTTTCTTTTTCAGGAACAAGATTTATTACGCTATTAGATATGATTGTGTCAAAATATTCATTTGCAAATTCTAATTCATCCCCCTGAGATATTATGAAATTTACATTTGTAAGACCTAGAATATTCCTATTCTCTATTGCTTTTTCCAGCATTTTAGGAATAATATCAAGACCAATAGCTTTTCCTCTGTCTCCAACAATTTTAGCAACAATGAGAGTATCTACACCTGCTCCACATCCAAAATCAAGAATTGTTTCTCCTTTTTCAATCTTTCCGAGAGAAAATGGATTTCCTGTACCACAGTAGGAATCAGCAACTGATCTTGGAAGAGTGATAAGAATATTAGAATCATATCCTAGTGTTTCAAGAGCTTCTCTTCCTGTTGGATATCTGAATTGTCCATCGGAAATAACAGCGACCTTAAGATATTTATTTTCAATATTTTTTTTTATCTGAGCTTTATCGACTAAAGTAAAATTACTTATCATTTCTACCTCCTTATTTTAATTAATAGAGCATGTCTTTCTTCAGTTACTTTAATTTTTCTTTTTTTTTAAAAAGTTTTACTCAAGACCAATAGTAGCTTTAAATTTTTAAGAAGTCAATTTTAAAATTAAAGTTACTCAGTAAGTTCCTAATCTTCTACATAGAGTTGATTGACAAATTACCTACCATATTTTATACTTATAAATAATGTAAATAAGGAGTATGACTATGAAAGCGTTTTCTATAAGTGAAGTATATTTAAATGATATTGGAGAAAATACTATTGATATTAATCCATTGCCAAAAAATTATTGCAGTTTTGACTGTATTTTTTGTCCCCTTGGAAGAACCGAGGTAAAAACTGATAAAAGTTTTAATTTTAAGGAAACAAATAGTTTTTTGATTAAACTTGAAAAGATTTTAAAAAAATTCAAAATTCAAAATGTTTTTATTAATCCTGATGGAGAGGCTCTAGCAAATGATAATATTTTAAATATTATTAATTTGATTAAAAGTTATGATGCTTGTGTAAAACTTTTATCTAATGGATATTTGATGAACAAAGACAAATACAAAAAAATATTAAATGAATGTGATCAAGTCATTGGCGAATTAGCCGTAACCAGTGAAGAAAAATTTAAAAAAATTCAAAGACCTTTAGCTGATTATTCTTTGAACGAATATGTATCTAATATGCAAAATTTTAATGCTCAATATAGTGGTGAATTTATTCTGGATATAACAATCTTAAAGAATATTTCAGACACAGATGAAAATGTTGAAAAATTCAAAAATTTTATTGAAATAATAAATCCAAATGAAACTTTCTTTGAAACTCCTAGAGGTAAGTTTAAAGATACATTAGGAGTTTCTCAAGAAAGAATGAATGAAATAATAAGTGAAATCAATAAATAATTCATTTAACGTATTTTGTGTTATGGCAGTAAAATATTAACACTCGTATATCCTTCGTGTCATTCGTGACAAAAAAATTTCTAAGGTAATAAAAAAAATCCTAATTTTTTTAGGATTTTTTTTTATTCTCTTTATGAATGTTTCATCCTGTAGCTTATGCTATCGATTTGATTTTCTATCTATTCATAGAATTGTATAATTGTAGAAATTAATAAACAATATAATGATCACTATTTTTTACAATATCTACTATGTCATCTACAGTTATTATTTTAAAGTTTGGATTTGAAAGAGAATTATTATCATTAAAATTCTCTGAAACTTTAGCAAGAACTATCATAGTACTATTAACATAAAAATTAGCTCCTTTTTCTATTAAAAGATCTAAAAATTCACCATAAGTTTCAGGAACATTTTCTTTTTTTAGATTAAACTGATTATATAGTTCTACTCTTAATCTTTCTGGTATTTTATACCTCTCAATACTATCGTAATTTCTAAATGTTTTCTTTTTATATGTATTTACAGCTGATGCATCTATAATTGCTGAGACAGCATATCTTTTATTTAATGCAGATAAAATGACGTTATACGCTACACAAATTTGTGCATCATCCTTTGAAAGGTCTGTTTTAATGTGAACAACATATTTTTCTTGTGCAAAACTGACTGAAAATAAAAATATAAAAATTAATATGTATGACATAATTTTTTTCATGATTATCACTCTCATTTTCTTGATTGTTTTTGTACTTCAAATATTTTTAACTCTTCATAAAAACATTTTACTTAGATTCTATTATATTTCTAGAGAGAAATAATTAATCAAGTTCTATCTTTAAAAATAACTTAGCCCTTTCAAAGGATTCTTTAGCAGCTTTTTCATTATAATTCGGACCATCTGTTACTGTATACGCATGCTTTGCATCGTCATAAAGATATACTTCTACCTCTGGATGAATATTCATGAAAACTTTTAATTGATCCATCGTAGAAGCTTTGTCTAATACTCCATGATTTATTTGTAAAACTCCATTTAGTTTATTTTGTAGTAGTGGACTTGTATAAAATCCATGAAAAGAAACCCCTGCTTCAAATTCATCTGTGTAAAGCATGTAATCAATAAGAGCATCTCCTCCAAAACAGTATCCAACTCCTCCGATTTTATTAGGATCTACATTTGGATTTTTCTTTAGTTCCTCTATGGCTCTAGCTACCCTTCCTCTCATAATTTCTCTATTCTTCTTATAGTAGCCTGAAATTTCACCTGCTTCTTCATGATTTGTTACTTTAACATCTTTACCATACATATCCATAGCAAATACTACGTACCCCTCTTGAGCAAATTTATCTGCTTCCTTCATAGTAAATTCGTCTAATCCGACCCAATGGTGTATAAGGATTATCCCCGGTTTTTTTGTCTCTATTGAACCTTCATAGACCATATATCCATTAAATATTTGGCCATCTTGAGTATATTCAACCATTGTTCTTAGAATTTCCTTTGGTCTAGAAGGGTTGGTTGACTCTTTTGATTTTTTTGACAAATCTGTACAAGCTAATAAAACAAAGATCATAAAAATACTAAATAATTTTTTCATGTGTTCCTCCTTTTAATTAAAATATTTCTAGTAATTTAAAATTAATATGAATAATTCCATTCTTAGAGATATAACTCAACTATTTAGATCAGTTATTATAAGTGTACTTATATTTGAATGAAAGTCAAAAAATTATACAAAAAAGAACTAAGGTTTCCCTTAGTTCTCTACTATTTCAAACTTTTACAACCGTCCAAAACATTTGCAGTCGTGGATTTTTTGGTGGAAGTGAGGAATACTGAACCGGTGTCTATTATATAAGTGGTAGAAATTTCTACCACTTTTTTATTTACCGTTTTAGTAGGATATTAAATATGAAAAGTTAGGAAATCAACAAAAAAATTCTTGTACATCTGTCTAAATACTGTATTCAAGAACACCATTTTGATTGTAATAGTTTGTAATTTTTAAAAACACCAGGGCGTATCCCAAATTTAGTGTAAATTAATTTTAACCTTCTTAGTTGATAGAGTATAATCTATTAAACTGAGGAGGTTTTTATGGTTAAGAAAAGAAGAAGAGAGGTAGATCCATTAATTGCTGAAAT
>NZ_JBAHZY010000016.1:0-7772 GCF_037132775.1 Psychrilyobacter sp. | reverse complement strand
GATAAGTGTAACAAGACCCCATACAAACATATAAGAACCTAAAGCAATATGGTCAGTTGCCAGATATCCTGCGTTGTTTAACATTAAAATTCCTGCTAATGTCCACCAGAAAGCTCCATAAGAAGTAAATGCTGTAGCTCCGAATGTGTTACCTTTTCTGTTTTCTTGGATACCTGCAATTATTTGTGCAAATCCTCCATAAAAAAGTCCCATCATTAAGATCATATTATTCATTTCAAATAAACCTGCGTTGTGTAAATTTAATAATAAAGTTGTTGTTCCAAATCCTAAAAGCCCTAAAGGTGCTGGGTTAGCGGTTGTATCTTTAATTGATCTTTCCATTGTAATTTCTACCTCCAAAATTTAATTATTTTATAGAGAATAATACCATTTTTTTTAAAAGAGTGCAAGTTTTTTTTAATTTTTGTAGAAAAATTTTGAATTAATCTATTGAAATGGAACTTTTTGTTTGTTATCAGAAAAAGTTTGTTTTTATAGGTAAATAGAGTATACTAATTGTGGATAAAACGTTTTACCAAGGGTGGTGAAGATGACAAAAATTAATAATCATTGAATTATATACAGGAGGATAGAAATGGCAGGAGTAAAATTAAAAAAGGTAGAAAAAACATATCCAAATGGATTTAAAGCAGTTCATGGGATAGATTTAGATATCAAAGATGGAGAATTCATGGTATTTGTCGGGCCATCTGGTTGTGCAAAATCCACAACTCTTAGGATGATTGCTGGATTAGAAGATATTACCGGTGGTGAGATAATCATAGGGGGGAAGGTTGTAAATGAACTGCCTCCTAAGGATAGAGGGATTGCTATGGTATTTCAAAACTATGCACTCTATCCCCATATTACTTGTTATGAAAATATGGCATTTGGTCTAAAATTACAAAAAATACCCAAGGCTGAGATAGACGAAAGGGTAAGGAGTGCAGCTGCAAAATTAGAGATAACTGATCTATTGGACAGAAAACCGAAAGAGATGTCTGGTGGACAGAGACAGAGGGTAGCAGTAGGAAGAGCCATTGTGAGAAAACCCGAAGTTTTCCTATTTGACGAACCCTTATCAAACTTAGATGCCAAACTAAGGGTCTCTATGAGGGTTAGAATCACTCAATTGCATCAAGAGTTAAAAGATGCTGGTCAGCCTGCTACCATGATCTATGTTACCCATGATCAAGTAGAAGCTATGACTATGGGAGACAGAATCTGTGTATTAGACTATGGTGTGATCAGGCAGGTAGATACTCCCATCAATCTATATAGCAGGCCGCAGAATAAATTTGTTGCAGGGTTTATCGGGTCACCTTCAATGAATATCATTCCATCTGAATTATTTATGGATGGAGGGAAGGTTGCTATAAAAGTAGGAGAAACTATCTTACACCTGTCCAAGGAAAAGGCAGAAAAAGTAAAGAGCCATGTGGGGAAAAAAGTGTGGTTTGGAATCAGACCAGAGCATATTGGATCTTATGAAACACATCCAGGGAAGGAAGAGTATATAACTGGAAAGATCTCTATCGTAGAGCAAATGGGGAATGAGGAGTTTGTTCATTTCACAATGGATGGAATTCAATATTCTGCTAGATTCTCTTCTGAAAATGTTAAAGAAACGAGAAATGGAAAAGATTACAACTTCTGGTTTGATATGGAAAAATGTCATATCTTTGATTATGAAACCGATGAAAATATATCTTTAATATAAAAGGACTTAGTCACGAATGACACAAAGTACACAAAGGAAAAAAAAGAGAGCTCGCAGAGAGAATCTAAACCTTCGAAAATCAATGTAGATTGGCATCAAAAAGGGAAACAATAGTTGTTATTGTTTTCCTTAAAATTTATACATTATTTTTTTATTTTTTTCTCTAAATTTAGGAGATATTCTTTTCTCCAAAGACCAGCTCCAAATCCTGTAAGTTTACCCGACTTACCTATTACTCTGTGTCAGGGAACTACAATGGAAATTGGATTTTTCCCATTTGCACCTCCTACAGCCCTCACAGCTTTAGGATTGTTGATGGCCATAGCTTCCTCCGAATAAGAGATAGTTTTTCCATAGGGAATTCTATGCATGGCTTTCCAGCACGCCCTTTGAAACTCTGTATCACCTTTAAAATCAATATTTATAGTGAATTTAGTCCTCTTTTTTTCAAAATATTCCTCTAATTCTTTTTTGCATTTTATCACTTCAGGGCTAGATATTTCCTCGGATTTTTTTTCATCTAAAAAATAAATACCGCTTATTCCATCGATTTCTTCAAGGATCTCAATGATACCAAGATAATCATGCTCTAAATACACTCTTCCTTTCAAACAACCACCTCCGATTTTGATTAAGTAAATTATATCATAATTACCAAAAATTTAATTTTTGGATAAAAAAGCTTCCATGACAGTCATGGAAGCCTTCGATTTATTCCTTACTCAAATATTTTCCAATCTCTTGAAGTTCTTTCATGAATTGATCTTTGTCGAAAAGAGTTCCGTTGAGATACACACTCCATCCGGTTCCAAATTTCGATAGATGGACTGCTTCCTGAATTTCTGCATCAGTTGCACCGTGAAGTTTAGCAAGTCCAGTATGGAAGTTTACGCAATACCAACATTGGTTGGCTGCAGCTACTCCTAATCCAATAAGCTCTCGATATTTTGAAGGTATTTCACTATCTTTTTTCAAAACATATCTTTTAAATAAATTCCATTCCATAGCCAGTGAATCTTCTGGAATTTCTTTAAAAAATCCAGGAACCAACCCCAGGGCTTCTTTCCTCTCCATAAATATCTCATTTTTATTCATTTTTATCTCCTCCTTCTATTACTTAATCAATCTCATAGTCTGTGGTTAATATTTCCAATAAATGGCCATTTGGATCTTTAAAATAACCTCCACGACCACCATAGCGATTGTTGATTTCACCTCTCTCTAACATAGTTTATTAATTGTTAAATATACTTACTAATATATACTTCATTATAAATTTAACATTGTCAAATAAACATATCAATAATATCGCGATCAAGATACATTAAAAATAGGGATCTCCGTGTAAAAAAGTGTTGATGTTGGGATATAAAAAATTATTGAATTTTTAAATTTGTATAGAATAAGTTACTAAACTTAATTAATATCATTGCTTAATTTAATCAAAACCGATAACATTTAAGTTGTTTTTTTATTTGAATAATTATATTATATACGTGTAATGGGTATTGCAGTATAAATTGAAATTCTGCTCCCTCCCCAAGGGAAGTCATTACATCCATTGTACGATTATATAAAGAAGGCTCTTGATAATCATAAGAGCCTTTTTTATTATATACTAGGTAATAACTCTAATCTTCATAAAGATATCAGGCCAAGAATAAATTTATACCAAAAAACCCCCAAAAAGGGGGTAATAAGTTGATAAGCCTTAGCTATCTATTTGCTCCTTAAAAGTCTGCACTCTTAGGAGTTCTAGGGAAAGATATTACGTCTCTGATATTTGTCATTCCTGTAATGTACATTAATATTCTTTCAAAACCTAATCCAAACCCAGAATGAGGAAATGAACCATATTTTCTAAGATCTGTATAGAACTTATAGTCTTCCTTAGGAAGGTTGATTTCATCCATTCTTCTCTCTAACTCTTCTAAGTTGTCCTCTCTTTGAGACCCACCTATAATTTCTCCAATTCCAGGAGCTAATAGATCCATAGCTCTTACTGTCTTTCCATCTTCGTTAAGCTTCATATAGAAAGCTGTGATATCCTTTGGATAGTCTGTTACGAAAACTGGTCTTTTGAAATGTTTCTCCGCTAAGAATCTTTCATGTTCAGATTGTAGGTCAATCCCCCACTCCACTTTAAATTCAAATTTTTGCTTTGAATTCAATAGGATATCTACTGCCTCAGTGTAGGTAACTCTAGCAAAATCATTTGCTAAAACATTGTTTAATTTATCAAATAATCCTTTTTCTATAAATTTATTGAAAAATTCCATCTCTTCAGGAGCTTTTTCCATAACATATTTAATGATATATTTTACCATTTCTTCAGCTAAATCCATATTAGCTTCCAAGGCTGCGAAAGCAATCTCAGGCTCTATCATCCAGAATTCAGATGCATGTCTAGTTGTATTTGAGTATTCTGCTCTAAATGTAGGACCAAATGTATATACATTTCTAAATGCAGCACAATAAGTTTCTACATTTAATTGTCCACTTACAGTCAGGTTAGTTTCCTTTGCAAAAAAGTCCTCTTTATAGTCGACATCTCCCTTATCTGTTTTAGGAACATCATTTAAATCTAAAGTAGTTATTCTAAACATCTCTCCTGCACCCTCAGCGTCACTTCCAGTTATGATTGGAGTGTGCACATATACAAATTCTTGATCTTGGAAAAACTTGTGGATAGCATATGCAACTAATGATCTTACTCTAAATACTGCTGAAAAGGCATTTGTTCTAGGTCTTAGATGGGCTATTGATCTTAAATATTCAAAGGTATGTCTCTTATTTTGTAATGGATAGTCCAAATCAGCTTTTTGGACTATCTCTACAGAGGTTGCTTTGATCTCAAATTTTTGCCCTTTTCCCTCTGATTTTACAAAAGTTCCAGTTACATACATAGATGTAGCAATTGATACTCTGCTTATCTCGTCAAAATTCTCTAAGTTTTCCTCAAATACCACTTGTAATCCGGTAAAAAATGAACCGTCATTCAATTCTATAAAACCAAAACTTTTTTGACTTCTAATCTTTCTTACCCAACCAGAAATTTGTACTTCTTGATCTAAGAATTGTTCACCATTTCTGATAAGTTCCCTAACTGTTACTTTTTTCATAAAATCCTCCCTAACTCAATTTAGTTATTTTTTTATTTAATTTTACTTCATTTCCATCTTCGTCTACAACTTTTACTTGATCTAAATGTCCCCTAACTTGGGATCTAAACTGCTCTAAGTATAGAGTTCTGTATTTTTGTCTTGCTATTGTTTCCTCATCTGTCAACGTTCTTTTCTTAGCCAAGGCTGAATAGTAGTTCACCTTAGCTATAATATCTTTCATTTCCACTTTAATCCTCCTATCTAATAAAAAAACTCCCCACTACAACAGTGAGAAGTCAAAATTCATACAAACCCTAAAAAAATAAAGTAAGTACGGAGACACACACAAGCAGTTCCTCGATACCCTTTGACGTTACGTGTCAAATACGTCTAAGCCTACTGAGATTTTTTTAAAAAATCTTTTGGGTTAGCAGCTCCAAGGTGTTCTTCACAACTAATTCCACTACTAGTCTCTCACCGTCACTAGCTCGCTTTAGTATCTATTAGAAGTTACTCTCCTCATCTTCGCTTTTATAATTAGAAATATTATACTATTATGCTATTTAATTGTCAACTCTCTGAGGGTTTTATTTTTTCATGACTATTTCATAAATTTGGAAACAAATGGGGAAGTTTCACCTCTCCTTAAGAAATGTCCGGATGGACCCTCTCTTAAAAATTCTGCAAACCAAGACTCATGTTCAATCTCTTCATTGAGGATTGCTAATGCTAAATCATATGTACGATGATCTTTTCCAGCTGTCATATTGCAGATTTCAGTATAACCACGAACAGCACATCTTTCTGCATTTAATAAAACCTTTAATATTTCTTCAACATTGCTAGGATCCTCAGGTAAACTAGCTGGAGGGCAGGCTGACATATCGTGAAAGACTTTCATATCATCGGGTAATTTCCCACCAAGTTCATAAATTCTAGGAATCAAAGCTTCGAAATGATTTCTATCTTCTATTCTAGCAGTTTCTGCAATTTCTTTGATACCTTCCCCTTTCAACCCTATAAGGTTGCATCTTAAAATTGTATAGTAATAAAAAGTAGTTAATTCTGCTGCTGCATTTTTGATCAATAGATCTAAAAGTTTTCAACGTCGATTCCTGTATCTTCTACCATCTTTCTGGATACTTTAGCCATAATTTTTCCTCCTTTTTCCATCAGTTAATTAAGATAATGATAAACCATAAAATAAACAATTAATATATATCAGATCCTTATTTAAGGATAAAATATTATAAACCTTAAATTGTACAACTGGATGCCAAAGTTCAAATGTAAGTCGTCTTATTTAATACTGCTTTCTTTAAAATTAAAGGTTTCCTTTCTCTTCTATGAGGATATAGTCCATGATTATCTCTTTCGCCACTTTAAGGGCTCTGGCTAGATCTCTTGCCTCGTTTAATATAATCTTCCCAAAGAGTCTGGGATTTTGCTCTTCCAAAAGGTAGAGGGTCATCTTAGGGATAACTGCCAAAACAATATCTGTATCGGCAGTTGCTGTGACAACTTGTTTTTGGATCCCTATTGGAGAAGCTATCCCAAAAACTGATCCCGGGCCAAATTTGAATAACCTTCTCCCTGCAACGGTGACCTTCACCTCTCCCTCTAAGAGAAGGTAGGAGTCTCCTGGGGAATCTCCCTCCTCAAAAACATTTTCTCAAGCACTGTAGCTTCTTTCCGCAAGACCCTCTATAAATGAATCAAGGTCGATTTTTTCTACTCCTCCAAAAAGAGATGTCTTTGGGAGAAGCTCAATAATCTTGTCTTTCAGTTTATCTTCAGGCATAATAAATCCTCCTTACATTGATCATTTCTAAAAAAGCAACGTGACGTTGCATCCAGACAAGCATAATCTAATTTTTTCATGACTATTCTTTTTTATAGACCTGCTGTTCTTTCTCATTTGTTTTTAGGATTGTTATTCCTTCAGTTTCACCAATTTCTATTGCGTGTAAGAACATCCTCTCTAAAATTGTTCGCTTCATGATATCTAAACTTTCCCATTCATAGTTTTTAAATAAGTCCTGTAATGTAAAATTTTCTCCTGATTTTAAGTGCCTTATTTCTTTTAAAGCCACTGCTAAATAAGCCTCCATAATCTTAACCTCCATCAATAAAAAATATTGTCACCTATAAAATTTCTATTTCATTCATACGTTATTATAAATTCAGCTATCTTCTTTTTACTCCCATTGAAGTAAAAATCCTTTGCTATTTTTTAACCTTTAATTAATGACTCTTAAAGAAAAAAATTAAATGTATTAAAACCTAAATCTTTACACTAAGCTAGAAAAAGCTAGAAAGAGCACTAAGAGAAGCTCTTTTTCTTGGTTAGAAATTTTTACCTTTGACGCAGACTAGAATCTGCCTTTTTTAATTCTGACTTTTATTTTGACTTAAAAATGAAGTTTATAGTCGTTCCACTTCAGCTGTAGTGTTCCTACAATGACGATCGTGTATTACTAACTAAGACAATTATAAATCTTCTTGACTTTCTTTCGTCTATTTCTTGTGTCAAGACAAGAAACAGACCCGTATTAAAGAGGGACTCTTTAGAACTTTCTTTTGTCGCAGATTACACAGATTAAAAACTTATACCTTCTACACTAAGCTCACAAAGGAATAACTAGAGAGTGCACTAAGAGATTCTTTTTTTTCTTGAGCCTGACTAAGGTCTGACTATCGCAATATTCTATGTTTATGATAGTAAACTAATAGTATTTTTGTTTTTTAATTCTTACATTATATGGTGGTCGTGTTTGTCAAACAGTTTATGAAAAAACTTAAACAATTTTTTGAGTACCAAAATATACCTTAGCAGGTGTTTCATAATCTAAAGAACTATGTCCTCTATCGTTATTATAAAAATTAATATACCTTTTTATTCCCGTGTATAATTCTCTTAAATTTTGATATTCATTAAGAAATATTTC
>NZ_JBAHZY010000010.1:0-28703 GCF_037132775.1 Psychrilyobacter sp. | reverse complement strand
ATATACATATTAACCAAAACAAATCTAAATTTGTTTTGGTCGATAGATAAAAAGAGAGGTGAAAAATGAAATATAATTTATTAAAAAAAGAAGCGGCTCCTACATGGGAACTAGCTAAAGAAAAGCTTATAAAATCTATTTTTTTGGATGAAAACAGAATCAATGGGGAATATGTAAAAGCATTCCCATATGACTATAATCCAGAAGTTCATGTTGTCTATGAGGGAGAACTAAAAGGACCATATATTATTCAACCTGATTTTACTATATATTTTCTAAATGATAGAGAACAAATAGAAAAAGGATATCAAAGCCTGAGAACAGGTGAGATCCTGGAAGGGGATAAAATAAAAATTATCCCATCTCCAGGACAGTTTTATACCTGGGCTGGAAATGTCTGGATATATGATAAACAAATGGAGATAGACAGTATAAATAATAGAATTAAGATAATTGAAACTGACTTAGAAAATACACAGGCCAGATTAGATTCCAGGGAAAAATTAGGAATGAAAGTATCAAAGCCAGATCCTGAAATAGTAAGGTTATTGCAGCTTCATGCAGATACTTCCCAAGAGCTTACTTTAATCTAAAATAGGAGGGATTATTTGGAATACAATATTACACTAGACTTAATCACATACATCATAGTCTTAATTGCATTTGGCACTATAGGTAGCTGTTATCAAGCATATAAAGATCAGGGAACTACTAAACCATTCTGGGCTAGGGTTATATGTGGAGCGTTTGCAGGATCGGTCACAATGCTAGTTGTTTTTATGTTGGGATTAGAAGGACCACAGGCTTTTATCCATTTTGGCATAGCAGCTTTATTAGGCCTTTTATCTGAAAAAGGAGAAGCCGGAAGAATAGTAGATATGGTATTTAATCGAGGAGGGAAATAGATGAAAATAAATAAAAAAGGAATAGATCTCATTAAGCATTTTGAAGGATTTAGAGAGAAAGCATATTTGTGTCCTGCAAAAGTTTGGACCATTGGGTATGGGACTACTAGATATTGCAATGGGGATAAAATTAAAGAGGGAGATCGTGTATCTAAAGAAGAGGCAGAAGCATTATTAAAAAATGATTTGTCCTGGGCAGAAGGAACAGTCAATAAAAAAGTAAAAGTTAAAATCAATCAAAATATGTTTAATGCTCTAACTTCATTTGTTTATAATTTAGGCTCTAGTATCTTTAAAGAATCTAACTGTACATTGCTTAGGAAATTAAACAAGGAAGACTATACAGGAGCTTCTAATGAATTTAAGCGATGGAATAAAGCAGGTGGAAAAGTATTAAATGGGTTAGTTGCCAGAAGAAAATCAGAGGGGAATTTATTTATTAATTTATAGGGAGGGATTTTATGAAAGAACTATTTACAAATCCATTAGTATTACAGATATTGTTGGGGATTATATTATTCATTTTACCATCACCACTACTCAAGAGAACAGGAGACAAGGTAGGAGATGCAATTGAAGGTGTAGGAGGAGAAAAAGCCAGAGATGTAGCTTATAAGGTGCTTATTGATTTTGCTGAAGGACTAAAGAATTCAAAACATAATGGAAATATTAATATAACCTCTAATGATCAAATAGATAATGAATTAGATAAATATAAGGTGTCGCTGGGTTTGGAGGGCTCCATATCAAAGGAAAAGGATTAGAATTTAAAATAGATCCTATTCATCATAAAACTAAACTTTTTCAGTTTAAAATTTTTAGGAGGGCTAATTCTATAAGAGAATTATTTTTAGTAAATAAATGATAAAAAAAGATAGGGCATCCTATCTTTTTTTAGTTTTAATCTTTTATTTATATTTCTGCATATATTGCAATCGGATCAATAATAATTTCTCCTAAAGTTTTTCCAACAAAAGCATTCTCAATATCAATTAATGAATCTACTATATGACGAAAAGCCTCTTTAAAATTTCCTTGATTTGAGTCATCACTGTCTTTTGATGATGGTATATAGTCATGAGTCTGAGTAACTATTCCAAATAATGTAATTTCTGCTTCCGTTGAACGAGAAAATTTATTTATTAAAAAACTTTCAGATTCTTTTAAAAATTCCCTATTAAGCGTACTAGTAAAATCAACTGAATTTTTTTTCAATTGAATTTCAAACATATCATTTAATCCATAATCAGTAATATATTTTAATTTTTCTATAAACTCTTGATCAAATTCTAAATTATTTTCTTTTTTATATTCTTTTATTGACTGATTTAGCTTACTTTTAATCATTTTCTCAATTTTAACCTTTTTATTTCTATCTTTTTCTTGTGAAACCCTATGATTTTTTTCATTATCGAGTTTTTCTTTTTCATCGAAAAGACTCATATAAGCTATTGCATCTCCTAGATTATTAAATTCAGAGATTGTTTTCAACACTTCTCTTGAATCATTAAAAGTTACTTTTCCCTTAACTTTAATAAATTTTAAAGTTTCTATTTTTTTCATTTCATCTATTGAATAATCTTTCACGTCTATAACCTTATCTAATTCAAATAGTTTTTTTTCAAACATATTATATAAATAATCATGAAAAAATTTATTTTCATTTTTTTGGCTTTTTATTTTTAAAATGTCTCCTAATTCCTTCCCACTATATAATGGTCCTTTTTGTTGTTCTGTTTCAGTTTTTTCTTGTTCTTCTGTTTGAACGTAATTTTGAATTAATCCTTCAAATATTTGTGAAGCAATTGAATTCATTTTCATTTCATCTAAATAGATAAATGATTTAATTTTTTCCATTTCTTTTCCTCCTGATGTAATCTTTATAATGTTTTTTTCTTGTATCTATAATCGTTTTAATGCTAAAAATAGTAAGCCCTATCGAAATCAAAAAAGAAAGATATATTATAAATCTATTCATGATATTACCTCACTTTTTATAACACTATCTACAATAGAAAAACTAAAAATAATTGAAGATATTGATATTACTACTGAAGATATTAATATTGAAGATATATCAAAGAGATCTTTATTTAAATTAGAAAAAATACATATAGAAAAAAATATAGCAAATACGATTAGTAATATAATAGAAATCAATATTCTATTAGTTTTCCAATCTTTTTCAAGTACCTTATTTCTCTCTAATTCATTGATATTATTAATATTTACGATTAAACCTAAAATTATAAAGTCTAAAGGGTCGAATAAAAAATCCCAATTTTTTTCCTTTAAAACTAAAAAAATACAACCTCTTGCTATTAGTGGAATTAAACCAACTATAATGGTATATAAAAACCAATTTTTTAATTTCATGATTATTATTCTCCTTAAATTTCAAATATATTTATAATATATTGATAACACATTTTTTAAAAATTTGATACATTTAATTACTTTTCATGAATATTATGTAATATGTCTTTAGGGACTTTCATAATAAACCTCAATAAAACCATCCCTTAAAAGGACACTAAATCTAGTGTCTTTTTATTTTTTTCTAAAAATTTAAAAATAAATTTAATCTTGCTTTCCAAATTTGGAAAGCAAGATAGCTATTAATTTTATTAGGGTTTTTTGGTTTTTCAAAAGTGGAAAATCAAAATTGAATAAAAAACTCCTAAAATAAAATTGACAACGCGTCAACGGTGCGTTATACTCTTAATAAGTCAATTAAGAGGTGAGGTAATGGAAAAAAGAACATTAAAAATGATGTTTTCTAAATCAGGTTCAGGAAGTATAACAACGAGGTTAGCTATTCCTAAAGCTTGGTGTAACAAAATGAATATCGTAGAAGAAGATAGAGAAATAGATGTTTATTTTGATGAAGACAAAAAAGAAATAGTTATAAAAAAAAAGTAAATAAAAAGCTCCACCTCATCGAATAAAACGACTTAATGGAGCCATACAGTATAATACTGCCACCAACTCTATTATACTGTATAAACTCCTAAAATTCAATAGGAGGTACAGATATGAGAATGCAACCATTAAAAAATGGATTAATTGAAGTATTCATCAAAGAATTGGACATAAGGTTCTTTGTAACATCACAGGAGGAGGCTATCAAGATAGCTTTTAAGTTAGGTGGTGCAAAATGTTAATAAAAATTCAAACAAATGAAAAGGGAAAACAACTGGTATCAGCTAGAGAAATATATGAAAAATTAGGAATAAAAACTAGGTTTGATACTTGGATAAAAAGAAGACTTAAAAAGTATGGTTTTGTTGAAAACATTGACTTTACAACTGTCGCTCAAAAAAGAGCGACAGCTCAAGGGAACAAAACAGAGTCTATAGACTATATCCTAAAACTCAATGTAGCAAAAGAAATATCCATGGTAGAACATAATGAAATGGGAAGAAAGATTAGACGTTATTTTATCCAGTGCGAGGAAGATCTGACATTAGCATTGGAAGAAAGATTAGAAAAACTAGAACTAGAAAACAAAAGGAATAAAGACAAATTTAGTAAAAAAGAAATGAAACATATGTTTGAAGCTATGTTTCGTGTAATAGAACTAGCTGATGAACTCCACACCGATATAGCTAAGGTAGATGACTTACTAGGCTCTATCCATGAGAGAGAAGAATACATAGCTATGTTCTCTGACAATGTAAAGTATTTTGCTAAGGATAAATTTGATGGAGAGATATACAAAGGTAATAAATTTTGTAAGGTGAAGCCAAGATAAAATATAAAGTCTACCTTAATTGGTAGACTTTTCTTATTAAATATATTATAGGTGGGTGGCTAACGTTCTACCCTTAGAAAAATATAGGCTAAATTAGTTTTGACCACATTTTTAGTACAGATAAGTCATAAAATTAAAAAAAGAGAGGTTTCCCTCTCTTCCTGTGTGCCTTCTATGTGCCTAAAACTTGGTTACAATAAATTAAAATGAATTACAATAAATTAAAGTAGTCGTCTTTAGTTCAATAAAACCAACACATCTAGTAATAATAAATTACAATAGATTACTGGTTATCTTATTCCCACTCAATAGTTGCAGGTGGTTTAGAAGAAATATCATAGGTTAATCTATTGATTCCCTTAACTTCATTTATGATTCTATTAGATACTTTACCTAAGAATTCATATGGAAGGTGTGACCATGTAGCGGTCATAAAGTCTACTGTATCTGCTGATCTTAATACTGCTGTATATTCATAAGTTCTTTCGTCTCCCATTACTCCTACAGATTTTACAGGTAAAAGTACTACGAATGCCTGACTTACTTTTTGATATAGACCAGCAGCTCTTAATTCTGAGATAAAGATATCGTCTGCTTCTCTTAAGATATCAGCTTTTTCCTTATCTACAGCTCCTATGATTCTGATTCCTAATCCAGGACCTGGGAATGGATGTCTGTCGATCATATGATCAGGGATACCCAATTCTCTTCCAACTTTTCTTACTTCATCTTTGAATAATTCTCTAAGTGGTTCTAATAATTTAAAATTCATCTCTTCTGGTAATCCACCTACATTATGGTGAGATTTGATCGTAGCAGATGGTCCCTTTACAGATTGAGATTCGATAACATCTGGATAGATAGTACCTTGAGCTAAGAATTCTGCATCTTTCATCTTTTGTTTTTGCTCATCGAAGATTGCAATAAATTCATGCCCGATTATCTTTCTCTTAGTTTCAGGATCTGAAACTCCCTTTAATTTATCCAAGAATCTATCTTGAGCATTTACACATTCTATATTCATATGGTAGTGTTCCCCATAAGTTTTCATTACTTTTTCTGCCTCATTTTTTCTCATAAGACCTGTATCTACGAAGAAACAACTAAGTTGATCTCCAATGGCTTTATGGATAAGTACTGCAGCTACCGATGAATCTACTCCACCAGATAGAGCTAAGATTACCTTCTTATCTCCTACTTTTTCCTTTATATCTTTTACTGTTTCTTCAATATAGTTACCCAGTGACCAGTTCTTTTCACACTTACATACTTCTAACACAAAGTTTCCTAACATCTTAGTTCCTTCAGCTGAATGAGTTACTTCAGGATGGAACTGTACATTATAAATCTTTTTTTCTGCATTATATAGTGTAGCTGTAGAAGAATCTGTATGAGCTAATTTTTCAAATCCTGGAGCTATTTTTGTAACATGATCTCCATGTGACATCCATACTTCAGTCTCTTTTGATACTCCTTTAAAGAAAGGATTTTCTGTTCCATCAATTATTATTTTTGCTTTTCCAAATTCTTGCTTATCTGCTCTAGCTACTTCTCCACCTAATAGATGTTGAGTAAGTTGCATTCCATAACAAATTCCAAGGATAGGGATACCTAAGTCAAACATTGCTTTGTCTACTGTGGGAGCTCCTTCTAAATATACAGATGCAGGTCCTCCAGACAGGATAATTCCCTTTGGATTTCTAGCTTTTATCTTTTCTAAATCTTCATAATAAGGAACGACCTCGGCATAAACACCCATTTCCCTTACTCTTCTTGCAATCAATTGGTTATATTGAGAACCAAAATCTAAAATAACTATACTATTCTCCTTCATTTCATCCTCCTATAATAAAAAAAACTCTATATAAATAAGCACTCTGTATCTACAGTGAACCTATCCAAATAGAGCCTATACTTTTAAAACTTAGACTTTGGGTTAGAATTCACTCATAGATACTAATTTGAGGTTAGTCGTAGATACACCGGACCGTATTACCGATTTATATGAGTTATATTAATAATAAATTTTAAAAAATATTACCATGTATTTTCTAAAATGTCAATGTTTTAAAAGAATAAAAGTTTTGTTTTATTTAAGAATATACTACCTTTCTATGCCTTTCCTTGCCATAACTCCACAGTCATAATAATGTTTGATCTCTTTCATCTCTGTGACTAGATCAGCGGATTCCATAACTTCTTTAGGAGCATACCTTCCAGTTAATATAAGTTCCGTTTCTTTGGGCTTAATCTCCATCAAGTGTAAGATCTCTTCCTTGGTTATCAAATTAAAATATGTAGATACACAAATCTCATCCAATACAATTAAATCATATTTTTTACTGAGTAAGATCGCTTCTACCTTTTTATAACCTTCTTTTGCTTTGGCTATATCTAGATCAGTTATATGTTCAGGAGATATGATACAATTTTCTGTTCCAAATCTTTCTACCAGTACTCCTAATTTTTCCAAAGTATCTAGTTCTCCATATTTTTGCCCCTTCATAAATTGACCCATATAAACTTTTAAACCATTTCCTAATGCTCTTACTATAAGGCCTATACTAGCTGTTGTTTTCCCCTTACCATTACCTGTGTATACGTGTGTGTATCCCTTCATCTTTTCCTCCTCCACTTTTAAAGATATCTATCCTTTCGTTACAATGAGGGCATACAGATCCACTCATATTTATTTTTAATTCTATTCTTATTTATTTTTTAAAGTTTTATGCAAATGCACGACAAGAATATACTCCTTTTTTAAAAATTTGTCAATAAAATGTTCAATAGAAGTAGGAGATGGTTTGTAAAATGACTAATTATATGCTAATATTAATGGTAGTTAAAGTGTAAAAGTCTTTTATTTAAAAGGCGTCCGCTTAAATAGAAAGTTCAATTAATAATTCAAATAAAATATATGGAAGGGGGATAAATGAAGATAATTTCAATTTTAAATCAAAAAGGTGGGGTGGCTAAGACTACGTCCACTCAAAATATAGCCGCAGGTCTACATAGTCTGGGAAAAAAAGTTTTAGCTATCGACTTTGATCCCCAAGGAAATCTGACTTCTGGTTTTGGTCTGGACAAAAGAAATCTAGACTATACTGTGTATGATCTCCTAAAGGCCAAGTCCTTTGGGACAAGTAAATTAAATTTTGGTGATATAGTTGTAGAAACTTCATTTGCCGATATACTTCCAACTAATATAAAGATGTCAAAGGTTAACTTAGAATTAGGAGGAGTCCCTGGAAAGGAAAGTCTGCTCAAGGAAATTTTAAAAGATGTCTATGGATATGACTATGTCCTCATTGACTGCCCACCTAGTTTAGATACCCTTACATTCAATGCTCTTATGGCATCCCACGAGGTATATATCCCAGTTCAGACAGAATTCTATGCACTAGAAGGAATTGTAGAACTCATGGATACCATAGATATCGTTACTCACAGAATGAACGATGGCCTTAGAATCGGTGGGATCTTTGCTACCATGGTAGATTCTAGATCTAAACTTCATGTAGAAGTTATCGGACAGCTAAAGAAATTCTTCGGAGAGAATATGTTTAAAACTTTAATCAGAAGAAATATAAAGGTAGCAGAAGCATCTTCCCATGGGACCAGTATCTTTGATTATGCTCCTAGAAGTAATGGAGCCAAAGATTATAAGTCTCTTTGTGTTGAAATAATTAACAGGGAGGAGAACTGTGAGTAGATTAGGAAATAATCCTCTGCTTAATAGGGGGCTGAAAAAAGAAACCTTAGATCTCCCCAAGGAAAAAATAGTAAAGCAATATGGAAGAATGGTTCATATGCGTCACGAGCTCTTGGATCAGGTTGATTTTGGGGACCTGACTTTCATAAACAGACTTTCCATGGATGATTCTGAATTGAATGAACTCAAGGAAAGTATTAGTGCTATAGGGCTCTTAAATATAATATATCTTCAGGAAAAGGAAGATGGAAAATTTAGAATTATTAGTGGTCTTCGAAGAGCCAGTGCCATAAGGGAACTTTATAGAGATGAAAAAGAAGTTAAAGCCAAGGACAGGGTGGTTATATTTGATAAAAATACTCCATACAGTCTTTTAGATACCATTTCCATCGATGAGAATTTAAAGAGAAAAAACTTAACTCTACTGGAACAATCCTATAAGTTTAACAAGGAAGCTGCCAGAAAAGATAAATCTATCGAAGATATAATAACCGGATATAATATCAGTAAAAAAACATATTATAGAATTAAAAATGCTATCACCTATCCCATGGAGATCAGGGTAATTATAGAAGTTTTAGGAGCAGATAAGGCAGAACTATTAAATAAGATTGTCAGTAAACTGAGCTCAGAAAAAACTACATCTGATATTGTAAAAGAGTATAAGGATTTTAACCGAGATGAACTGAGGGAACTATTAAAAAACTTAAACCTATCGGAAAAACCAAAAAAAATATCTATAAAATACACTACCAAAGGATTTAATTTTTCTGTAAAGAAAAAAATCCCTTCAGAAGTTAAGGAGTATTTTGAAAAAATTAAAGAGATGATGGAAAAAGGGGACTATACCTTTATAAAATAAGTAGCGTAAGACTGTATCCAATTAAATAAAAGTAGGTGATTAGATGAATAAAATAAAGTTTATACCCAGAGATCCGATTAAACCTATCTTCGCAATAAAAATCTCTCCTACACTCTCCAAAGTTTTAGCTACTCTTTTGGATGGAAAAGAGAGATTAAATCTCCTAAAAAATGTCTTGGGAATAGATCCCAAAAGGGTAATAGGATTAAAAAATGTCTTAGATGAAAATAAAAATAATGGAACTATTGTTATAATCTATGATTATATCTATGAAAAAATTATGCCAAAATATGACATACCCAGTGATGATAAGGGATTCTTTAAATTTAAGATCTATGATATGGATTTTAATACAAATATCAACATTGAAGATCTCATAAAAAAATAAAAAATTATAATTAAAAGATGATTTCTGTATTCTACAGGAGTCATCTTTTTTAGATCCATTAGTATCTGTGGTTGCTATCTATAGATTGTAAATCACTGTAATTTAGTCTCTATTTATAGCCCAAAAACGTCTAATGAGAAGACAATTTGTCTTCTCATTAGACGTTTTGTCCACTGGTTATACAAATCTAAAAATGTGCTCTCTACCCCAATATTACCAAGGGTTTAAAGACCTCGTAGTTTGGCGTATTTCGACTATAGGGGTACAATCACAAGGGGAAGTTTTTAGGAGAGCACAGGAGGCAAATGAGGGGGTGTTTTTGAAAAATGTATAATGTACAATTGATAATGGGGGGAAAGAAGGTTTTAACTCCTCCTTTTTATGTTTTCGCAGGTTACAAATATTAGAAAAATATTGTAATAAAAAATAATTTTCTAAATGTAAGATCAGAGAAACCAAAGCGTAACGACTATAAACTTCGCTTAAAATACTAACCATTACTACTTCTGTTTCCTTTTGACATCGTAATTTTCTTATAACTAGAAGAAAAATTTGTACTCGCCAATCGGGAAACTATAAGAAGGAAGAGTTAAAGTCAGACCTTAGTCAGGCTCAAGAAAAAAATTCCCTCTGTGAACCTCGGAAATCTCTGCGTTGAAAGTTTTTAATCTGAGTAATCTGCGACAAAAAAGAAAATTGTATTTCATAAGCCGCTCACTAGACACTCGTTTTCTAGTGTTTAGTTCCCAGGTTAGAGTATAATTTCTCGGTCTTTTTTTATTGTTCTATCATATTTTTGGTGTTGACAACAATATCATATTTATGTTATGATTATTGAAATTTATAATAATAATCAATAACTCATATAAGCTAGAAATATGGTCTAGTGTCTCTACGGTTAACCCTAAATTAACCTCTATGGGTGAAAAGTAAAGGCAGGAGTCTATACTCTTCACACATAGTTTTTGTAGAGGGTGGACTACGGTCTTTTTTTTATACCTTTTTTTTAAGATATAATTAAAAATATACTATAGATCATAAAAAATTAGTATTTTATCATTTTAATTTCAATATAAATTAGGAGGTTTATTTTATGTTAAACGGAAAAATAATTAAAGAGGCTATCACATTTGACGATGTATTATTAGTACCACAAAAATCAGAGGTTTTACCCCATGAGGTATCATTACAGACAAAATTAACTAAAAAAATCACCCTAAATATTCCATTTTTAAGTGCTGCTATGGATACTGTTACAGAATCTAAGATGGCAATCTCCATGGCACGTGAAGGGGGCTTAGGATTTATCCATAAAAATATGTCTATCAAGGACCAAGCTGCTGAAATAGATAAAGTTAAAAGAAATGAATCTGGAATGATTACAAACCCTATCATCTTACATAGAAATTCTATTCTTGCTGATGCAGATAAAATTATGGCAACCTACAGAGTTTCTGGATTACCCATTGTAGAAGATGACGGAACATTAGTAGGAATAATTACAAATAGAGATTTGAAGTATAGAAAAGATCTTAGCCAGAGGGTAGAGGAGATCATGACCTCTAAAAATCTTATTACAGGATCTGTTGGAACTACTCTAGATGAAGCCAAAGAAATTTTATTAGAAAATAGAATCGAAAAATTACCTATCGTAGATAGTGAGAATAAATTAAAAGGGCTTATCACAATAAAAGATATAGATAATTTAGAAGAATATCCAAACGCCTGCAAGGATATAAAGGGTAGACTAAGAGTCGGAGGAGCAGTTGGAATTGGAGAGGACACCATAGAAAGAGTAAGTGCATTAGTAGAAGCTGGTGTGGATATTATCACTGTAGACTCAGCCCATGGTCACTCGCAAGATGTTCTTAATATGATAAAAAATATCAGAAATAAATTTCCTGAATTAGATATCATTGGAGGGAATATAGTAACAGCTCAAGCTGCCATTGATCTAGTAGAAGCTGGTGCTACTGCTGTAAAAGTAGGAGTAGGACCTGGTTCTATCTGCACTACTCGTGTTGTGGCAGGAGTAGGAGTTCCTCAATTAACGGCAGTTAATGATGTATATGAAATTTGTAAAAATTTGGAAGTAGGAGTTATTGCCGATGGTGGAATAAAATTATCTGGAGATATTGTTAAAGCTCTAGCTGCTGGTGCAGACTGTGTAATGGTAGGAGGACTTCTTGCTGGTACTGAGGAAGCTCCAGGAGAAGAAGTTATCTTTAACGGAAGAAAATTTAAGGTATATGTAGGTATGGGATCTATGGCTGCTATGAAAAGAGGATCTGGAGACAGATATTTCCAAGGGAAGGCTAAAAAATTAGTTCCTGAAGGAATCGAAGGAAGGGTAGCTTATAAGGGATCGTTAGCTGATGTTATCTTCCAACTTTGCGGTGGAATTAGAGCTGGTATGGGATATTGTGGTACTCCTACAATAGAAGTTTTAAAAAGAGATGGAAAATTTGTAAAGATCACAGGATCGGGATTAAAAGAATCTCATCCTCATGATATAGATATTACAAAAGAAGCTCCTAACTATACAACTTAGTAGAAATAGTATTAGAAAAAAAGCCAAGCTTTAGCTTGGCTTTTTTTTTGATACAGATATGTTTTTATAATCAATCAAATAATTAACCCTTATACCACACATAAAATGATCCAAATTCTACTAAATATTCAATGATTCCTTGGTCTTCAATAGATTCTAACATGTCTATCTCCTCTTCGGGATCCGCTTTTAAATTTTCCATGATACTCTCTACTAGATCCGGCTGGGTCATTCTAAAAAAATACTCTAAAAATTCTAACGATCCGTCAAATGTATCAAGGTTTGAAGCTATCTCTACTAATTTAATTTCATCTAAATCAGGTGTCTTCTCGGCTATATAGACGATCATCTTTGACAGGCACTCCATCTGATCCTCATCTATCTTACCTGCTATCTCCTCTAAAAAATCATTGGCTCTTTCCTCATTCCAAAGTTTTTTTAATTCTTCCTTTAATTTTTCATAGTTATTTTTTTCCATCTTTTCCTCCATAATTTATTCTTTTCTTATTTTATCATAAATTTTTCTAAAAATTATATATATTTAATATTGTTCATATTCCCCTAAAAATCAAGACTTCCATAACAAAAAATTAAGGCAATAAGAAATAAATTAATTATTTTTTGACATACCTCCGCTAAAATGTTATTGTTGTATCAATAAAAAAAACAAAATTTAAAAAGTGGAGGTCAAAACATGAGATTACTGATTAATGTTTCTATAATAGTTTCTATGTTAATAATTATAAACATAATTATAAACATAATAAATAATATTAGTTGTGATCTTTATAGTACAAATTCCACAGTTTTTTTAAAACTATAGTTTTTTAAAAAAATTAATTATCTAGGAAAGAGTAGTATAGGAGCAGCTAATAATATTAGTTGCTTATTTTTTTATAAAAAAATAAAACTTTAGGAGGTTATAGAGATGATAAATACTAAAAAAATATGGATGAATGGTGAGATGGTCGATCATGATAATGCTAAGGTTCACGTTTTATCCCATGTAATGCATTATGGATCTAGCTTTTTCGAAGGAATTAGAGCTTATAAAACAGAGGAAGGTACAGCAATATTTAGATTGGATGAACACATCGATAGATTATATAACTCTTGTAAAATCTATAGAACTGATATTCCATATTCTAAAGAGGAGATTAAAAAAGCTATCTTTGACACTATCAAAATCAATGGTATCAAAACAGCATATATCAGACCATTGGTATACAGAGGATACGAATCTTTGGGAGTAAATCCATCTAACTGTCCCGTTGAAACTATGATAGCTACCTGGGAATGGGGAGCATATCTAGGAGAAGAAGCTCTGACTAAAGGAGTAGATGTCTGTGTATCTTCTTGGAGAAGATTAGCACCAAATACAATGCCTACAGCTGCCAAAGCTGGTGGAAACTATCTAAGTTCCCAACTTATAAAGATGGAAGCATTAGAAAATGGTTATGACGAAGGAATTGCATTAGATTATTCAGGAAATGTCAGTGAAGGAAGTGGAGAAAATTTATTTTTAGTTTCTGATGGAAAGATATATTCTCCTCAATCAGGATCTTCTGCACTTACTGGTATCACCCGTGATTCTGTAATAAAAATAGCCCGTGATCTAGGTTATGAAGTTGTTGAAGAAACAATCTCTAGAGAGTCTTTATACACAGCCGACGAACTATTCTTTAGTGGAACTGCTGCTGAGATAACACCAATAGCAAGTGTTGACAAGATTAAAATTGGAAGTGGTAAAAGAGGTCCTGTTACAGAAAGAATACAAAAAACCTTCTTTGAGATGACTGAGGGTAAAAAACCTGAATATAGTTCTTGGTTAACCTACGTAAAATAAATATTTAATATAAAAAATTAAAAATTAGGAGATCGACATATGAGAAGTGATGAATTAAAAAAAGGAAGCCAAAGGGCTCCCCATAGATCTTTATTAAAAGCTTTAGGGCTTATAGATGAGGAGATTAAAAGACCGATTATAGGGATTGCTGGTTCTTATAATGAAATTGTTCCAGGACACATCCACTTAGATAAAATAATTGACGCAGTTAAAACTGGAGTTAGATTAGCTGGTGGTGTCCCTTTAGAATTTAGTACCATTGCTATATGTGATGGCTTAGCTATGAATCATAACGGGATGAGCTTTTCCCTACCAAGTAGAGAAATTATAGCCGATTCTGCTGAGATCAGTGCTATGGCAATGCCCTTTGATGCTCTGGTATTTATTCCAAGTTGTGACAAAGTAGTCCCTGGAATGCTTATGGCAGCAGCTAGATTAAATATTCCATCGATTTTTATCAGTGGAGGACCTATGCTCGCTGGTATATTTAAAGGTAAAAAAATTGGATTGAGTAATGTTTTTGAATATGTCGGTGAATATGAAAATGGAACTATGAGCTACGAGGAATTAACGGAAGCTGAAAATGCTGCCTGCCCAACATGTGGATCGTGTTCTGGTATGTATACTGCTAACACAATGAATTGTCTTACAGAAGCTCTTGGAATGTCTTTAACTGGTAATGGAACTATTCCAGCTGTATTCTCAGAAAGAATTAGACTGGCTAAAACTACTGGGATGCAAGTTTTAAAATTATTAGAAGCAGATTTAAAACCTAAAGACATAATGACAAGGGATGCTTTTTATAATGCTGTAGCCGTTGATATGGCTCTTGGAGGATCTACAAACTCAAGCTTACACCTTCCTGCTATTGCCAACGAATGTGGGATCGAACTAACTTTAAAAGAATTTGATAATGTTTCCAAGGAAGTTTTACAAATATGTAAA
Source organism: Psychrilyobacter sp. (assembly GCF_037132775.1). GTDB lineage: Bacteria > Fusobacteriota > Fusobacteriia > Fusobacteriales > Fusobacteriaceae > Psychrilyobacter. Next base: position 13,740 of record NZ_JBAHZY010000010.1, on the reverse strand, counting down.
TTATCTCCTTCAGGGGAATATTTTATAGAGGATCTGCATATGGCAGGTGGAGTTTCAGGAGTTATGAATGTTTTACAACAAAATGATTGTTTGAAGGAAGCTCCTACTGTAATGTTAAAATCTCAATTAGAAGTTGCTAAAGCTAGTAAGGTATTGGATGACAATATTATTAGAAGTTTTGAAAATGCTTATTATAAAAATGGAGGCTTAGCAACTCTATATGGAAACATAGCAGTAGATGGAGCAATTGTAAAAGCTGGAGCAGTAGATAAAACAATGATTACACATTCTGGCCCTGCTAGAGTTTTTGAAAATGAAGAGGACTCAGTAAAAGCTATATTAGGTGGAAAGATAAAAAAAGGAGATATAATTGTCATTCGATATGAGGGTCCAAAAGGTGGCCCTGGTATGAGAGAGATGTTAGCTCCTACAGCTACACTAGCCGGAATGGGTCTCGATAAACATTGTGCTCTTATTACAGACGGCAGATTTTCTGGTGCCAGTCGTGGAGCAGCTATTGGTCACGTGTCTCCAGAAGCAGCGGAAGGTGGACTTATTGGTCTTGTAAAAGAAGGAGATCTTATAGAGATCGACATTCCTAATAGATCTATCTCTTTAAAAGTAAGTGATAGCGAGATAGAAATTAGAGGAGCCAACTTTAAACCTCTAGTAAAAGAAGTAAAAAGTAGTTACCTTAAAAGATATCAACAAGTTGTCAGTTCAGCTAGTAAGGGAGCTGTCGTTTTAAAAAATTATTAATTTTATTTAAAAAAACAAATATAACTAAGAAGGGTGTATTCTAATGAAAAATATTAATGGAGCTAGAATAATTCTAGAAATTTTATCCAGACATGATTTAACTACAGTTTTTGGTTATCCTGGTGGAGCAGTAATACCTCTCTATGATGCTCTCTATGACTACAAAGATAAGATAAAACATATTTTTACAAGGCACGAACAAGGTGCCACCCATGCAGCAGATGGGTATGCAAGAATTAGTGGAAAAACAGGAGTTTCAATAGCTACTTCAGGACCAGGTGCTACCAACACAGTAACTGGAATAATGACTGCTCATATGGACTCAACACCTCTACTGGTTATTACAGGACAAGTTCCTAGTACAAGTCTAGGTAGCGATGCTTTTCAAGAATCTGATATTACAGGAATTTCACTTCCTATAACTAAACACAGTTATCTTGTCAGAACCATCGAAGATCTACCTAGGATCTTAAAGGAGGCTATCTACCTTACAAATATAGGTAGACCTGGGCCAGTCCTTGTGGATATTCCAAAAAATATCCAACTAGAGGAGATCTCCTACGAAAAATTTGAACAACTTTATAGAACTGAAAATAAACCAACTTCTACATACCATCACCTCTACGAGAGTCCAGAAACTAAATCTGTAGATCTCATGATAGATATGATTAAAGAGAGCAAAAGACCCCTTATCCTTTCAGGAAATGGTATTGTTAAATCTAGAGCCCAGGAAACATTAACAGATGTTATTAAAAAACTTGATATTCCCATGACGTCTACCCTTTTAGGATTAGGAAGTCTACCACACAATGATATCCATAATCTTCATATGCTAGGAATGCATGGTACGGCTTATGCTAATTATGCTGTAGATGAAGCCGATCTGATAATAGCTCTAGGAATGAGATTCGATAACAGAGTCACTGGAAATGTCCATAGATTTTGTGAAAATGCAAAAATTATACATATAGATATTGATGAAGCTGAGATAAATAAAATAAAAGAAGTTGATCTGCATATTGTTGGAGATTTAAACGGTATACTAAAAAAACTTTTAGAGTCTAGCTATGAAAAACAACATCCTGAATGGATGGAGAGAATCTCAGAATTAAAGAAAAAATTCCCCCTCTCTAGAGAATTCTCTGAGGATGAGATCAGCCCTCAGCATCTAATTTCTAAAATAAGTCAAATAACTAAAGGCGATGCAATCATCTGTACAGATGTTGGGCAACATCAGATGTGGGTAGCACAATATTATGAATTTAATAAAACTAATAGTATAGTAACCTCTGGAGGAGCAGGAACCATGGGATTTGGTTTGCCTGCTGCTATAGGAGCTAAACTAGCTAATCCCGATAGAGATGTTGTTGCTATTGTAGGTGATGGTGGATTTCAAATGAACTCTCAAGAACTCATGACCATCTCACAATATAATTTAAATATTAAAATCATTATTGTAAATAACTCATTTCTTGGAATGGTCAGACAGTGGCAAGATATGTTTAATAATAAAAGATATTCATTTGTTGATTTAGAAGTAAATCCTAATTTCGTAACTTTAGGAAAAGCCTATAGAATTGATTCTTACAGGGTGGAAAAAAACGATCTTCTCGATGACCTCCTAGAAAGAGCATTTGAAACTGATAAACCAGTATTGATAGATGCTGTTGTTGTAAGAGAAGAAAATATATTTCCTATGATTCCATCTGGGAAATCTGTAGATGAAATGATTTTATCGAAGGAGGATAGATGAGAGAATACCAAGCTTTAGTGATTATGAAAGATATTCCAGGGGTATTGTCTAAAATTTCTGGATTATTTTCCAAAAGAGGTTTTAATATCAATGGAATTACTTCTGGAGTCAGTGAAAGAGATGGTTTTTTTAGAATGACAATCTCTGTTATTGGAAACAAAAAAATTATAGAACAAATAAAAAAACAGGTTGGAAAACTTGTCGATGTAGTGGAAGTGCAGATTTTTGATAGGGCGAGAACCATCAAAAGGGAATTAATTTTAGTCAAAATAAAAACTGATTTCAAAACTCGTACTGAGCTTATTGAAGTTGCTGACATATTTAAAGGAAAAATTATTGATATTTCCCATGAATCACTAATTATAGAATTAATTGGAGATTTGGATAAGATAGATGGATTTTTAAGGTTGATCAAAAAATTCGAGGTCTTAGAGATCTCTAGAACAGGAATAACAGCTATGCATAGAGGAGAAAAACAATAAATAAAAATAAAATCAGGAGGATTCATCATGACAGAATTAAAAGTTTTAGAGGGTAAAAAATTAACGGTAGTAGGGTATGGAAGTCAAGGGCATGCACATGCATTAAATCTTCATGATTTAGGAATGGATGTAACTGTAGGTCTTAGAGAAGGATCTAAATCCTGGAAAAAGGCTGAAAAAGCAGGAGTAAAAGTAGCTACAATAGGAGATGCAGTAAAGGGTGCCGATGTAGTAATGATACTTGCTCCAGATGAAGCCCAGCCTGCTATATATGAAAATGATATAAAGGATAATTTAAAATCAGGAGCATATTTAGGATTTGCCCACGGATTTAATATTCATTACAAAAGAATCACTCCGAAAGAAGATATAAATATATTTATGGTAGCTCCTAAAGGACCCGGACACATGGTCAGGGAGATATTTGAAGGAGGACATGGTGTTCCATGTTTAGCAGCTGTTCATAAAGATCTAAGTGGAGATACAAAAGAGATCGCTTATGCTTGGGCAAATGGTGTAGGAAGAAAAGTTGGAGTAATCGAAACCACATTCCAAGAGGAGACTGAAACTGATCTATTTGGAGAGCAAGCTGTATTATGTGGAGGAGTTACTGAACTTATGCAGGCTGGGTTTGATACTTTGGTAGAAGCAGGGTATAATCCTGAAGTAGCATATTTTGAATGTGTACATGAGATGAAATTAATAATCGACCTGGTATATGAAAAAGGATTTGCAGCAATGAGAGATTCTATCTCAAATACAGCTGAATATGGCGACTATATCTCTGGTAAAAAAATAATTACAGAAGAAAGTAAAAAAGCTATGAAAGGTATTTTAACAGATATTCAAAATGGAACATTTGCTAAAAGTTTCATAGAAGAGACAGAAACAGGATATAAATTTATGGATAAAGAAAGAGATCAGTATTCTGACTCTAAAATTGAAGAAGTTGGATCAAAGATGAGAAAGATGGTATTTTCAAAATAAAAATAAAAATTTATATAAAAAAAGAAGGGGGTTATAAAATTGGAAAAAAGAAAAATAATAGCTTATGGGGTTCGACAGGACGAATTAGAAGCTTTTAATGGATTTTCTGAGCTATACAACATAGAGTTAAAAATCATAAATAAACCACTATCTAAATTAAATTTAGAGGAATCTTTAGGTTATGAATGCATTTCATTTACAAGTAGCTGTAATTTTAAAAAAGAAAGTCTAGAACTTCTAAAAAAAAATGGAGTTAAATTTGTTGCTAGTAGAAGCATAGGTTATGATAACGTAGATTTAGATATAGCAACAAAACTAAGTATCAAGGTCAGCAACTCTTCCTATTCCCCCTATTCCGTTGCTGAATTCGCAGTAATGTCTATGATGAACTTACTCAGACACCTCCCTCTTGCAATAAAAAAAGTAGGAATCAATGATTTTTCTCTGAAAGGTCTAAAAGGAAGAGAGTTACAAAATCAAACTATTGGTGTAATAGGAACAGGTAAGATTGGAAAAACAGTGATTAAATGTTTGAGTGGCTTTGGATCTAAAGTTATTGCCTATGATCCTTTCCCTTCTGATTTAGAAGATATAAACTATGTTAGTTTAGAGGCATTAAAAAAACAGTCAGATATAATAACCCTCCATGTTCCTTTGACTGAGGAAAATAAACATATGATAAATTCAAATTTTTTATCTTCTGTAAAAGACGGAGTACTCATAGTTAATACTGCTAGAGGAGAACTTATTGATACTACAGATCTTGTGGCAGGATTAAAATCAGGAAAAATTGGAGGAGCAGGTCTTGATGTTGTCGAAGGAGAGAATGGAATTATGTTTAGAGACTGTTCTAAAAGGCAGATTGATAATGATAATTTGGTAATTTTAAAAAATATGCCTAATGTTCAGATAACTCCTCATCTAGCTTTCTTTACACATCAGGCGGTCTCAGATATGGTAGAAGTTTCTCTAAAAAATTTACTAGAATTTTCTACTACAGGAGATGCAACTAATTCTTTAAACTAAAATTTAAATAAATTAAAAATTATAAAATCGATAAATTCATAGAATGAAAACAGAAAAAAAATTCTGCTTTTTTTATTTTTTTGATCTTATAAAAAATTATGACTTATAGGTGATTATATAAAAAGTTACCATCCCTTACAAAATATAAATTATGATTCCCCTTCTTTAACTATCCTAATTTAATGTCAATTTAATGTAAACAAATAAGAAAAAGTTTGAAATCGAGCAAAAAAAATTGTATCCTATTCATAGAATATGATTTTATAAATAATAAGGGATGAGGTGGTTATTAATTGAAAGTCTTAATTATAGAAGATGACACAGATATCAGGGAATTAATTAGTTTTTTTATGGAAAAAGAGGGATACGAGGTAATTGAAGCTAATGATGGGGTAGCTGGATTAAAATTAGCCAAAACTTATCATCCTCATATTATTATACTCGATCTTATGCTCCCCCATTTGGACGGGAAGAGTTTGGCACAAATGATAAGAAAATCGGAAGATAAATACGGTAATCCCAAGATAATCATGCTTACGGCCAAAACTGATATAGAGGATGTCTTACTAGGTCTCGAAGTAGGAGCAGATGATTATATGAAAAAACCATTTGACCCTAGAGAGTTGGTTTTACGAGTAAAGAAACTTTTAAACAGTGAAACAAAAATTAATACTAAAAAATATTTGTTTAAAAATATAACTATTGATACCGACAAACACTTAATTTTAGAAGATCAAAATGAAATTCCCATGTCTAAAAAAGAGTATGACCTTTTACTCCTTCTTATAAAAAATAAAGGATTAGTATTAACTAGAGATAAAATATTAGATAAGGTATGGCAGAGTAACTATTATATAGGTGATCGTACTGTAGACATGTATATTTCAAAAATAAGAGATAAGGTAAAAAGTATCTCAAAAGATATCAAGACGATCAAGGGGGTTGGATACAAATTAGAAGAAAAGATTTTATAATAATAATTTTTATCCTTCTGGTAGAGGTTCTATATGTAAGGTGGAACACTTTTAAATTAACGGAAATCAGCATAAGTAATGTAGAAAATTCTCTTAGAAATGATGCTTATTTGATCAAAAATATTATTTTACAAAATTCCTCTGAAAACTATGGGAATCTCTTTAAAAAAACACAAAAAAGATTTATAATTATAGGTTTAGATGGAAAAATTTTATTTGATAGTATGGAAGATAAATTTATTGATTCCATAAAAAATTACCACAGTCGTCCCGAAATTTTAAGTGCACTAAAAAATAATGAAGGCTTATCTACACGGAAAAGTGAAATCACTAAAAAAGAAATGATGTATTTTGCTCTTAAATTAAATTCATCTCAAATTATTCGTGTTTCTGTAACATCTAATAATGCTCTCAAACATATAAAACTCAGTACTTATGTTCATATTATCTTATTCTCACTTTTAAACCTCTTTGCACTTATAAGTTATCAATTTTATTTAAAACGCTACCTTTTTGACAGGATCGACCAAATAAAAAAGATGTTAGAAGACGGTAATGAGATAAAAGAAGTAGTCACAAAAGGTGACAAATGGTTGTTTAAATTTTGGGAAGTTATTAAGGAGTGGCAAGATAATAATCTTAAAAATATAGAAAAATTAAAATTAGAGAAAATTAAATTAAATAACATCATATCATCTGTCGATATGGGGATTATCTTAGTTGATTCCGAAAAAAAAATCAAATTAAAAAATAATGCCATTAATTTTATCTATATAAAGAAAGATATTGATAATTATGAAAACGATATCAAATATCCCGAAATCATTAAATTTATAGACCGATTGATCTCAAAAAAAGAAAATAATATCTCCGAAATTTACTTAGATGATATTCAAAAATATGTATTACTTAGGGGGAAATATATGAAATCCCGAAAAGAATACCTTTTTACCATAAAAGATATCACAAGAAACAGGGAAACTATGGAGGTTCAAAAGAATTTTATCACCAATGTAGGACACGAGTTGAAGACTCCTCTCACTAATATTATGGGATATTTAGTTGCTCTAAGAGAGGAAGACGATCCCCTTAAAAGAGATAAATTTATCAACACCATCGAAAGAAATGCAGGTAAATTAGATAATATTTTAATGGATTTTTTAAATCTATCTAAGATAGAGAGCAGTAAGGTCATAAATTTAGCTCCCATTCATGTAAATTTTTTGAAAGATGAGATCAACAGATCTCTTGAAAATCAAATTGAGTCAAAAAAAGTTGATCTTTCCTATAAATTAGATCTACAAACTGATTACATAAGGATAGATTTTGAAAAAACTACCATGATTTTAAAAAATCTCATTGAGAATGCTATTATTTATAATATCAATACTCCTAAAATAAAAATTACCATGGAAGAAAAATTTGATAAATATAAAATTTCTGTAAAGGATAATGGTATCGGAATGAATAAATCTGACACCTATAAGATATTCGACAGATTTTACAGGGTAGACAAAGCAAGAACTAGCAATGTAGCAGGTACAGGATTGGGCTTATCCATAGTCTATGAATTAGTCCACCTATGTGGTGGGGATATAGATGTTAAATCTAATAAGAAGGGAACTCTATTCACATTTACTATGATAAAATAAATAGCAACGTGACATTGCATCCTTGCAGGTGTAAGCTCCTATACTATAAAAAATGGAAAGTGTATCCATACACTTTCCATTTTTTATATTGAACTAATCCTATGATACAAGTATCATATTATTAGTTTATGAAAAAATTAAAAATAAAATATGGGGGGAACAAATGAAAAAATTATTTATGTTAGTTTTCTTATTATTAAGTTTAGCAACTTATAGTAAGGCTAAGATCAATGTAGGGGTAGTCCTTTCTAGTGGGGGATTAGGTACAGGGTTTAATCAAATGGCTTATGATGGTTTAAAGAAAGCGGAAAGTGAGGGGCTTATCACTTTTAAACATGTAGAACCTTCTAATATAACAGAGGATTTAGTATTTTTAAGAGATTTTTCAAGGGAAGGAAACTATGATCTTGTCATTGGAATGGGAAGTGTCGTAGCTGAATCTATAAAAAAAGTAGCCACTGAATTCCCGGATCAAAAATATGCTATTGTAGGAGGTACAATTACTGTGCCTAATACTGTTACTATTGATTTTGCTGAACAAGAGATGAGCTTTTTAGCGGGTGCATTAGCTACCATGATGAGTGACAACAATAAAATCGGTGTGTTACTAGGAATGGATAATAGATCTTTCAATAGATTTAAACACGGATTTACCCAAGGTGCAAAATATGTAGATTCAGATGTTATGGTTATTACATCTTATATGCCTACGACTAGTAGCAATCCTTTTAACGATCCTGTTACAGGAAAAAATATCTCTAATCTTATGATATCTAGAGGAATTGATGTTATTTTACAAGTTGCTGAAGGTACTGGACAAGGAGTTTTTGAAGCAGCTAAAGAAAAAAAGATCTATGCTATCGGGTCTGATATAGATCAAGATGGAGAGGTTCCAGGTTCTATTTTAACTTCTGTTAGAGTAAGAATTGATAATGCCGTTTATAACCTAACTAAAGAAGTTAGAGAAGGTAGATTTAAAGAGGGATACAGACAATCTGGCTTAGCTGAAAATGGTGTTTCTCTGACTGATTTTAATTACACTAAGAAACTTATCGGCTCTAATAAATTAGCTGAATTAGATAGGATGGAAAAAGATATTATCTCTGGAAAGATCATAGTTTCAGAATAAAATCCCAAAATAACGATTTAACCTTAAAAAACAACTTAATTATCTAAGTTAGGTTGTTTTTTAGTTCTCAAAGATTATATTTATTAAGTGATGATAAAAATAACATAGATTTGTGTTTTGTCATCACTGTATCGTTATAATTTATATAATAACTAGCAGTTACTATATAATCCCTTATTAATTATATTTTTATTTTATCTTATCTTATCTAAGATCATCACTTTGTGTTTCGCAATAAAAAATATACTTTGCACGAACCTTATTATAATGTTAAAATATACAGTATTATAATTTATAAGTGATGAATTAGGAGGAAAATATTATGACATATACATTGATAGCTACTTCTACAATGGGAGTAGAAAGTATATTAGCTCAAGAGATAAAAGATTTAGGATTTAAAAATGTGGTTACCCACAATGGAAGAGTTGAATTTGATGGTGGGATAGAAGATATAATTAAAGGTAATATTTGGCTTAGAACTGCCGATAGAGTTTATCTAAAGATGGGAGAATTTAAAGCTTTTACTTGGGATGAATACTTTGAAAAAGTAAAGGAAATCGATTGGATGAGTGTTTTACCAATCAATGCAGAATTTCCAATCTCGTGGGTTAGTTCTGTTAAATGTAAACTTTTTTCAAAATCCGATATGCAAAGAATGGCTAAAAAAGCCATTGTTGAAAAACTAAAAATTCAGTATCAACATGATTATTTTAGTGAAGAAGGAGCTCTTTACAGGGTAAAAATTATTGGAAATAAGGATACTTTCGTAATGATGATCGATACTTCTGGTACTCCTTTGCACAAAAGAGGGTACAGAGCTCATTTAAACGAAGCTCCTATGAAAGAAACTTTAGCAGCGGCACTTGTTAAATTATCTAAATGGAATGGTGGAGATCGTCCTCTTGTTGACCCTATGTGTGGGACAGGAACTATCTTAATAGAGGCTGCTATGATTGCTAGAAATATCGCTCCTGGAGTAAATAGACGTTTTGCTTCTGAAGATTGGAATATTATTGACGGGCAGCTTTGGTTAGACGCTAGAGATGAAGCCTTTACCCATGAAGATTATGAGAAAGAAGTTAGAATCTATGGATCAGATTTAAATGCTGAAACGATTGAAATTGCAATAGAAAACGCTAAATTAGCTGGTGTAGAAAATGATATATTATTTGAAACAAAACATCTATTAGAATTTGAGTCTATGGCTGAATATGGATCACTTATTACTAACCCACCTTATGGAGAACGTCTATTTGATTTGGATCAAGTTGAAAAATTATATAGAACATTAGGAGATATTTGTAGAATGAGATGTAAAAAATGGTCTTATTATATAATTACGTCTCATGATGGTTTTGAAAAATTATTTGATAAAAGAGCTGACAAAAATAGAAAGCTATATAATGGTAATTTAAAGTGTAGATATTACCAGTACTATGGTCAAAGACCTCCAAGATTACATAAGGATTAATTATTTTTACTGTTGCTTTATTCATAGAATAATTTTTTTTCAATGATTTAGTAGAAGCAATTAAATAAATTAAAATAGTATTTATACAGCTCTATTTCATTATATAAAAGGAGGAAGGTATGACATTTAAAGAGTTTTTTGAGGTAGGACAAACATTTGAGGACTATGTAGAGGTAGGCAGCCAAGAGGAGAGGGATAGAATTCCTAAAAACTATTCCAGAATAGATCTCCCTATGGATCTAATCAATGAGATTAAAGAGATTCCAGATAGGATCTATATCTTAGCTAGTGGTGAGATGTGGTGCCCGGACTGTCAATTAAATATAACTGTGGCTAAAAAATTAACCGAAATCAACGACAATATCAAACTTTCTATAATATCTTTAGGAAGAGGTGCAAAATATTTAGCACCTCTACTCAACTTAGAGGAATTTAAAATACCTACAATGGTAATTTTAGATAAAGATTTCAATCAGCTAGGGTTATTTTTAGAACAGCCTAAAACTATGAAAAAATCGGGGAAAAATGATGAAAATAAATTATTTTATCTTAAGGGGAATTTTCTTACAGACACTGCTAGAGAACTGGTTCAATTAATTAAAGAGTAGCTATAAAAAATAACCCTTAGACAAAACTTAAAAAAAATGAATTATTTTTTTAATATATGGTAAAATAGAATCTCATAATTTAATTATTTCTTGAAAAGTCTAGTATAATGTGTTATATTTAATTATAGATAATATCTACCTTTTTTAAAAGTTAGTTATGGAGGAGTGCACTATGATCTCATGGATTAAAAGATTTTTAAAGTTAAAAATAAAGATAAAAAAAATATAAGCAAGCTACAACAAAATTAAAAAAGTTTTTATACTGTAACCTGCGAATTAGACACTAGAAAAGTAGTGTCTAATTTGCAGATCTTTTATATACCAAAAAAAATATTAAGGACTAAAAAAAGATCTCTAAAGTTCTAGAGATCCTTTTTTTTAGTTATTTTTTGATTCTAACATCTCTTTCATACAGTTTACAAGTGTACCTTTTTCAAGATGAAAATTTATACATTCACAGCATTTCCCATGTCTTGGACACTCTATATTTGTACATACACACGTTTCTTGGTTACAACTCATCTTAACCCCCCCTGTTATTTTTTTAAATTTTATAGTGTTTCTTTTAAAACTTCCATAATAAGAATAACATAAGTAGATTTTTCTGTCGATAATATACTACATAAATAAAAAATACTTAGAAAGATGAGGGTCTATGAAAAAACTATTATTTTAATAATTTGACAATAGTGAAGCTATGTTTGTATAATGTTAACGATTTAAGCATTTTTTAATCATTTGTCAATTAAAATTGAATTTTTGATAGAAATTTCAATTATTCATACTTATTTAGGATAAAATTATTTTAGGAGGCTAAAAAATGGAACACATATTTAATCCAAAACTATTTACCTTACTTAAAAGAGGTATTGATAAAAAGCAAGTCACTTCCGACATATTAGCAGGAATTGTTGTTGCTATTGTTGCCTTACCGCTTGCCATTGCCTTTGCAGTGGCTTCGGGAGTTTCTCCAGAAAGAGGAATAATAACATCAATTATTGCAGGGTTTTTTATCTCTTTATTAGGAGGAAGTCGAGTACAGATAGGTGGTCCAACTGGAGCTTTTATTGTTATTGTATTTGGTATAGTAGAGAAATATGGTATTAATGGTTTAATCATTTCAACTATTATGGCTGGAATAATATTAATAGTATTTGGACTATTAAAATTAGGAAATCTATTGAAATATTTTCCTAACTCTTTAATCATTGGGTTTACAAGTGGAATTGCATTGGTTATTTTTTCAACACAAATAAAGGATGCATTGGGCTTAAATATCATCGAGGTACCGTCGGAATTCATTGATAAATGGAAGCTCTATTTTACCCACCTAGACGAAATTAATATGGTAGCTTTAACTATTACAGTAATAACTATATTAATATCCATTTTTTCAAAAAAATTTGTAAATAAAATACCAGGATCATTTATTGCAATTATATTTATGACCATTGGAGTACAGTTATTTGATCTTCCCGTTACAACAATAGAATCATCATTTGGAGAGATTCCAAATCATTTTAATTTTGCAATTCCATCCTTTGCTTTCAAGGATTTAGCTATATATATAGGTCCTGCCATTACCATAGCCTTGCTAGGTAGTATTGAATCTTTACTTTCTGCCGTTGTTTCCGATGGTATGATAAGTGGAAATCACAGATCTAATACAGAACTTATAGCACAAGGGGTAGCAAATATAGTTACACCATTTTTTGGTGGTATCCCTGCAACAGGAGCTATTGCAAGGACGGCTACCAATGTAAATATTGGTGGGCGAACTCCCATCTCAGGAATAGTTCATTCTATAACACTATTACTAATTATGCTTTTATTTGGTAGATGGGCAAAGTTAATCCCGATGTCTTGTCTTGCTGGAGTATTAATCGTTGTAGCTTTTAATATGAGTGAATGGCGTTCATTTAGATCCATCCTGAGAGGATCGATATTTGACATTATTATTCTATTGTCAACTTTCATATTGACTGTTTTGGTTGATTTAACAGTAGCTATACAGGTTGGAATAGTTTTATCTGCCCTATTATTTATGAAGCGTATGGCTGATATCAGCGGAAAAATACCCCTTGAAATGGACAGTGATTTAATTGAAGATTATTCAGAAATACCAAAAGATATTTCAATCTATGAAATAAGCGGACCGCTTTTTTTTGCATCGGTAAAACAATATACAGAAGTAATAAAGAGAATAGGACTTAAGAGTAAAGTTTTAATAATTCGTATGCGTCATGTGCCTTTTGTTGATTCTACTGGTCTAGAAAACCTTAGAGGAGTCATAAAAATATTAAAAGACTATGGTGTGACAATAGTTTTATCTGGAGTTAATGAATCTGTTCTAAAAGATTTTGAAAAACATCAATTGATTTCATTGGTCGATAAATCTAATATCCATGATTCCTTTGAAAAAGCTATAGACTATTCAAAACAACTCTTAAATAATAAGCCTAGTTCAAAAAAAAATGAAATCATTCTAAATTTTTAATTAATACCTTGTCTAATCTAGCTATCTTTTGGCAGTTAGATGTTTATGGTAAAGTAAAAAGACAGCACAGTTGCAAAGTAAAATGTCAGCGTTTTAGCAATAAATAAAAAAAGACCATTGATACATATCAAATTACACTCTAATAATTTAAGTGACTAAACTAAATTTATTAGGGAGTGTGAAAGGGTGTTGCCAATGATCAATAAATATAATATCAAAACTATGTATAAACTGCAAGGAAAATCTTTGAGAGTTATTTCTGAAGAAACAGGTCATTCATTTAGAACCGTTAAAAAATATGCTACCATGGAAGATTTTAATGTAAAATTAAAATCCAGAGTATATTCTTCTAGATTAGATCCATTTAAAGAAACTATCTTTACTTGGTTGAAAAATGAT
>NZ_JBAHZY010000095.1:0-19352 GCF_037132775.1 Psychrilyobacter sp. | reverse complement strand
TACAAATCATTTTTAATTAAAAACTAAATATTATTTATTAGGACTAAAAGAAACCTTTTCAAGATTATCTGATTTAAAAACAGTATAATTTTTCATGGGATAAGTCTGTCTAAATAAATTTGTTACCGCGAAACATCAGTTAATAAGTTAGAAAATGTTTTATCATACTTTAAATAATTAAAAGGTTTTTCTAAATCGATAGCAATAGTCTCCATAGGTTCAATATATATGACCTGCGGCTCGATGTCATCTTTTTTCATTATGTTTTTCATCTCAGATATTTTTTTATCTATGATAAACTTCGATTCAATCATCTTTTTTATCTTTATATCTACCATTTTTTTCTTTTCCTCTAAATAGTCCAAACTCTCCTCAGGGGAACGACTTTTAGTATATTCTCCTATCTCCTTCAGTGAAAACCCAGCTTCCTTGAGTATGAGTATAAATCTCAAGCTAGAAAACTGATCCTCTCCGTAGTATCTGTAGAAGGTCTCGCTGTCTATAAACTTAGGTTTAAATAATCCAATATTATCATAATAGATAAGGGTCTGCCGAGAAATCTTAAAAAAACTGGCTATCTCATTGATCTTATATTTTTTTTTCATAGAACCTCCAAAATATTCTTGACTTATAGTATACCATATAGTTTATAATGTATACAGAAACAAGGAGGTTAGTGATGAAAGATTTAAGTTTAGAAAATGGATGTGTAAAAAAAGTATTTTTTAAGTTTGCAATACCCAGTGTAGTAGGATTATTAATTGTGTCCATGCAGATAATGATAGATGGGATGTTTATAGGAAATATCGTCGGACCTAGAGGTCTTGCGGCAGTTAACTTAGCCATGCCATATATGAGTACAATCATGAGTATAGTCATGATGATCTCAGCCGGTGGTGCTGTCTTAGCCTCTATCTCCTTAGGAAAAAATCAAAAACAAAGAGCGGGGGAGATAGCAACCTTTACTCTGGTATCGTATTTAGTAATAATTGGAGTAATCTCCATAGGCAGTTTGTTTTTTTTGGATAAAATAATATTGTTTTTAGGAGCAGACAGAGGATTATTACCTCTGGTAAAAGCCTATATGAAGCCTCTATTGCTATTATGTATATTTTTAAATCTTCCAATATATACCGAAACATTTGCAAGGGTTGGAGAAAAACCAAACTCTGTGTTTTTAAGTGGTCTTGTGTGCTTCTTCACTAATGTAGCGTTGGATTATCTATTTATTGTAAGGTTCGGATGGGGGATGTCTGGAGCAGCCTATGCCACGGCAATAGCTAACCTTCTCGGTGGTCTTGCACTCTTTGGTTATTTTTTTAATGGAAGATCTCAGATACAGTTTTTTAAACTAAGAGGTGACTTTAAACTCTTAAAAAATATACTCTATAACGGAAGTTCTGAGATGTTGACAATGGTATCTACATCAGTAGCAGCTTTTTTATTTAACAAAATAATCATGAAAGAATTAGGAGAATTAGGAGTTTCAGCTCTTACAATTGTATTTTATGTGAATACAATTGTAAATATTTCTCTCTATGGTTTGGCTCAGGCATTACAACCTATAATTTCGTATAATTTAGGAGCAAAAAGAATAGGGGAAATATATGATGTATTGAAAGTTTCTCTCATAACTGGGGGAAGCATAGGAATCGTATTCTTTATCCTAATGAAATTTTTCAGTGCTCCCATAGTAAATATGTTTGCTAATGGAAATAATGAGTTGATTCTTCTAACTAATGAAGCTATAGCATACTTTGTATTTGCCTATATATTTTCTTTTATAAATATAATATCTAGTTCATTTCATACAGCCATAGAAAAGCCCCTAGAATCTGCCAGTATAGCATGTTTTAGATCACTCATTTTTGTAGGAATATTCCTTTTTATCCTCCCATCTATTTTTGGAGCTAAGGGAATATGGATGGCTGTTCCTATGGCAGAAGTTGCCTGCCTGATTATAAGTATCTTTATGATGAAAAGGTCTTTTAGAGCGATAGAATATACTATGAAACTAGCTCCAATAAATTAAGTATAAAAAAATGCTACTGTTACTCCTTTTGGAGCAGTAGCATTTTTTTATGTTCTAATAACTATAGGGGCATTATTTTGGTTTTAATTTAAGAAAATTATTTTCATCCTAAATAATACCAAAAACTTTTGCTATAAATGGGATTAAAAGAGCAGGGAGAAAATTTAAGATCTTTATTTTAGCCATCCCCAGAATATTTATTCCGGTTGCTAGGATAAAAATACCTCCTAATATAGTAAGTTGATTTAAAAGTTCTGGAGTGATCATATCTTGCATTGAACTGGCGCCAAGATATATACTTCCCTGCCAAAGAAAAAGAATAACTCCTACCAGTGCTATGGATATTCCATAATTAATTGAAAGGATTATAGAAGTTATTCCATCCAAGACAGCGTTGGCATAAAGCATGGTATTATCTCCCCTGATAGCACTCTCTATAGGACCTACTATGGACAGAGCTCCTACACAAAATAATACAGCTCCGATAACAATTCCCTGTACAGGATTTTTGGTCCCCTCATATTTTTTACTTATAAGATCTATCTTTTTATCTAAATTTATCCATTCTCCTAAAATAGATCTTATCCCTATACTGAGTATAAATACCAGTGGATTATCTATAAGTGTCATTCCCTTGGAGATATTTGATATTCCTATGGTCATGGCTACAAATCCCATTCCCTCTATAGTTCTTTCTTTATATCGTTCTTCAATCCCCTTATTAAGGAAACTTCCTATGGTAGCTCCAGCCACTATAGTCGCTGTATTTACTATTGTTCCCAGCATTTTTTTATCCCTCCCGTTTAGGTACTTTGTATACCTTGAAGTATACAGTCTTCACCTAGTAGAGAGTCAATACCAAATTATTTTTTCTTTATCTCTATCATTCTAATATATTCTTTTTCGGTAGATGAGATAGATGTGCTGACTAGAGCCATCTCATAGAAAAACTCCTCTATCTCTATCTTATTATCCACTATATATTTTTCCAAGATTTTATAATATTTAGGAGATTCCTCTCTTTTTTCTTTAAAATATATTGTTAAATATTCTCCTGCCGATTTTATAGAAACATTTAAAAGATCTTTAAAATCTTTATTGATTAAATAGATTCCTATATACTTTTTATAATCCGAATACGGTTCCATCAAAAGACCTACATTTCCCAAGGTCAAGGAATGGGAAAAATTCGTTCTTTTCCCTAACTCTCTCACTAAAAGCTCCAAATCACACTCTTTATAAAATACTTTATCCACAGTAAATATCTTATTTTCATCCACATGTTGAGTCAATACTTTTCCAAATTCAGGAATAATATTTACTTTTTCTATATATTCTAGCCTCTCCTCCACACTTTTCTTAGCACATTCCAGTTCCTTTATTGTTCTTTCCAACTCCTCTTTCTGCTCCAAAAAAATTGTTTTTAGGAGAGTGATATCTCCGTTTTCCGTGTGCTCTTTTATCCTATCCAAGGGAACCCTACTATACCTTAAATTTAAAATGTTATTTAGAAGTTCGAATTGATCTGAATAATAATATCGATATCCCGTACCTTTATCTAT
Source organism: Psychrilyobacter sp. (assembly GCF_037132775.1). Taxonomy (GTDB): domain Bacteria; phylum Fusobacteriota; class Fusobacteriia; order Fusobacteriales; family Fusobacteriaceae; genus Psychrilyobacter. The sequence goes on along the minus strand of NZ_JBAHZY010000095.1, from coordinate 15,758 downwards.
ATATCCAGCGTTAAATATCCCTTTATTGTGATAGTGCCTTAATGTAGTTATGGGTATATCAAAAAGTTTGCTGACCTCTCCTATACTATATTTCATTGTCCTACCCCCTCTGTTTTATAATTAGATCATACTATAATCTAGTTAATAATTTAAATTTTCTTAGAATAAAAATACTCTCAAATTTATTTGAGAGTATTTTTTATTTCATTCAATTTAAAACAAGTAAAAAAATTAATTTTTATGATAAACATTGATATTTTGGAACCTGCATTTGACACTCTCTAAATTTGAATACTCATGATCTACATTTGCTCTAAATCTTAGGGCTTCTCCTTTTTTTAAAACTATAGATTCTTTGCCTATTTTCACCCTCAGAACCCCTTCAATAACAAATACATATTCTTCTACTTCATTTGGATGCTTTGGTGAAGGGTGAACACATCCTGGCTCTAGATCTACATATAATATTTCAAAATTATCGTTATAGGGGAACATTGTGTAGATCTTCATATTTTCATCGCATTCCATTATAGGCTCTAAATTTACAGACGAAACAAATTGATAATCTAATTCAGGTTCCTTCATAAATTCTGAAAAAGGGACTTTAAGACCTGTGGCAATCTTCCAAAGAGTTGTTACTGTAGGGTTAGATTTCCCCCTCTCGATTTGCCCTAACATAGGTTTACTAACTCCTGTAGCAACAGCAACTTCATCCAAACTTAAATTTTGGCTTTTTCTTATGGACTTTAAATTTTGTCCGACTAATATATTTAATTCTTTCATAATGACTTACTCCTCAAATTTTTATATGATTAAGTATAGCACAAAATATTTTTGTATGCTATACTCGTTAAAAAGGATGTTATGTGATACAAAAATATGCTTTAAAAGAAAATAAAAAGGAGTAGTTATGAAAAAAGAGATATTAAAATATTTAAAATTATTTTTAGGTTTATTTGTTTGCTCCCTAGGGATAATAATGATAATTAAATCTGATTTGGGATTTTCCCCGTGGGATGTACTTCACCAAGGTATATCCAGGATTGGTAGTATTACAATAGGCCAGGCGAGTATCTTGGTTGGGTTTATAGTTATAACTTTAGATTTTTTTCTAGGAGAGAGAATAGGCAGTGGTAGTATATTGAATATTATTTATTTTGGTACTTTTATGGACTTGATCCTCTACCTAGACATAGTTCCTTTAGGTACTAGTGTATCCATAGGAATTTTTATGATGTTTTTGGGGATGTTTACACTCAGTGTAGGATGTTACCTCTATATTTCTACCGGTCTTGGTTGCGGTCCTAGAGATGCCCTCATGGTTGCTCTTACTAAAAAAACCAAGCTTTCCGTAGGAGTTGTGAGAAATATCATTGAAATCAGTGTCTTGGGTGCAGGATATCTTATGGGAGGATATGCAGGAGTGGGAACAGTTATAACTGCTCTCTTCACAGGGGTTTTTATCCAGGGAGTTTTTAAACTCTTCAAATTTGATGTTAAATCGGTAGTTCACAGAGATATAAGAGATGAAGTTGTTTTATTGAAAAGATACATAGTTAACAGATAAATAAAAAGGACTTGATGGGTTTTGGATTTTTAGATGTTCAGTAAAAAGTGAGTTTTAAAAAGGTTTATTAAGTATTTTAGAGTACTTAATAAACCTTTTTTCTGTTGTTTGGACAATCTATTTAGATCTCTCGTGTATTGATAGACAAAATAATTTTTTTATAATTTAAACTAAAAAAAGGAATCTTTACAGTTTTAAAGAAAATAAGAAAATAAGAAAATAATTTTTTTCCTATATCTAAGAATATATATGAATTTCAAAATAATAAAACGGAGGTAATAAAATGGATAATAAAGAACAGAATTGGAGAGAGACATTAGAATATAAACATGAAGGTCATATTTATATTATGCAGGATACAGAATTTGATAATGCAATTTTAGAAAGTTTTGATAATAATATGTATGAGCTTTTTTCAACGATTAATTCTACAAATCACACAAGGAATGAATATAAAAAACTGATAAGAGCGATAGAAGATTTTAATAATCTTTCTGCTGGGCAAAAAAATATTTTTGATTTAGATATAAGATGTAAAGAGATGCTAAGTTACAGCTAACCGAAGTTGGACTTCAATACCCTTCTCGTTATTAATTATGATAGAGTATGAATTTTATAGTAAATTGCTTTCTATCAAATTTGGGAGTATACACATAGTGTGATTACTCTCTATTTTTTTAACTGATTTTTTTACTTGTTCGGGTTTATTTTAGAAAAAAAAAAGGAATTTTATCCTTGAATTAGTATATATATTTGTAATGTTTTTTTATAAAAAAAGGAGGTAAAATATGGCAAAAATATTTGAGATTTATAAGTGTGAAGTCTGTGGAATTATTACGAAGGTATATCACGAAGCGGATGGTACTCTAAGTTGTTGTGGAGAAGAGATGGTACAACAAGTAGAGAATACAACAGATGCTGCTGTTGAAAAACATGTTCCAGTTATAACTAAAATAGAAGATGGATTTGAAGTTAAAGTTGGAGAAACTCTCCACCCTATGACGGAAGCTCACTATATTGAATGGATAGAACTAACTGTGGATGATTGCTGGGTAACTACTGCATTCTTAAAACCTGGAGATGAGCCTAAAATTACTTTTAAAGCGTGTTTAGGAGAAAAAGTAGAAGCTAAAGCATATTGTAATTTACATGGGTACTGGAAGGCAAAGTTTTAACAAAAGTTATATGATATAACAATTAAATATACTAAAAAAACCCTGTAAACTTTGACACTATGTTTCTAGTGTCTAGCTTATAGGGTTTTTATCTAGTAAATTGGGCACATTGATTTTTTAGAATAAGCTTCTTTGGTCTGTATCGCTCAATCCTTCTATTGAACCTATTTCCTTTAATTTCTCAATGATTGTAGCAGATGCCTTTGTTCTCCTCTTAAGATCCTCGTAGGATGAAAAAGTTCTTCCAGTACGTTCATTTAACATATTTTCAACCACTGCTGCTCCTAATCCATTTACAGCTAGAAGAGGTAATCTGATTTTATCTCCTTCAATCTTAAATTTGAAACCATCAGATTTGTATACATCCACTCCTAAAAATTCTATTTTACGAGCATTCATCTCGAGGATGATCTCAGACAGTGCCATCTGCCCTTTCTGTCTTACATCCATTCGAGGTTCATTGTTTAATTCCTTTATCTTACTTTTTACGCCATCTAAAGTAAGCATAAAATCAGAATCAAAGTCATCAGCTTTTCTACTTAAATATGCAGTATAGAAGGCTAGAGGATAATGAACTTTAAAATATGCAATCCTTACAGACATCATAACATAGGCTACCGCATGTCCTTTCGGGAACATATACTTTATCCTCTTACACGATTCAATATACCAAGCAGGGATCTTTCGACCCTTCATGATATTTGAATATTCTTCCCAAGTATTTGGATCCTTACTTGGCCTTCCCTTTCTGACAAACTCCATAATCTTAAAGGCTAACCCTTTTTCAATACCTGAATCAATAAGAAAGTTCATAATATCGTCTCTTACTGAGATGATTTCTGATAAGGTTGCTTTTCCCTGGCGAACAAAATCTTGGGCATTGTTTAACCAAACATCTATTCCATGTGATAATCCCGATATACGACAGAGTTCTGCAAAGGTTGTTGGTTTGGTATCTAGTAGCATTTGCCTTACAAATCCTGTACCGAACTCTGGTACTCCATAGGTTCCAATTGCTGATCCAATGTCTTTTGTTAATCCCAAGGATTCAGTAGAAGAAAATAATTTCAATGTTTTTGGATCAGTTAACGGTATGTCATAGACATTAACTCCTGTTAAATCTTGTAATAATTTAATTGTTGTGGGATCATCATGCCCTAATATATCCAGTTTAACAAGCTGTTCATCCATTACATGATAATCATAATGGGTGGTTATCGAGGTTGAATTTTGATCGTTTGCAGGTCTTTGTACAGGAGTAAAATCATAGATAGATTTCCCTTCAGGAACGATGATCATTCCTCCAGGATGCTGTCCTGTAGTCTTCTTTACGCCTTCACATTTTTTAGCTATTCTTTCTATTTCAGCCCCTCTCATGGGCCGGTTGTTTTCTTCAGAAAATTTTCTTACATATCCATAGGCATTTTTCTCTGCCAGAGTGGAGATTGTTCCAGCTTTAAACACATTTTCTTTTCCAAATAAAACTTCACAATATTTATGGATAGTCCCTTGATATTCTCCCGAGAAATTAAGGTCAATATCTGGGACCTTATCTCCATTGAATCCCATAAATACTTCAAAAGGTATCGAATGGCCGTCACGAGTGAGTTCCGCCCCACATTCAGGACATTTTTTATGAGGCAGGTCTACTCCGCTTCCCTCTTTATCCATAAATTCTGAATATTGACATTCAGGACAGACATAGTGAGGATAAAGGGCATTTACTTCGGTGATATCCATCATAAATGCGACGAATGATGACCCTACTGATCCTCTTGATCCTACCAGATAACCATTGTCTAGAGATTCCTTTACTAATTTTTGAGCCGAAAGATATAATACTGCAAAGCCGTTTCCAATGATGGCTTTTAATTCTCTGACTATTCTTTTTTCAATATGAGATGGCAGTGGATTACCATAAATTTTATACGCTTTATTGTAGGTCATGTCACTCACTTCTTCCTCTGCATTATCCATCTTAGGAGGATAAAAACCATCTGGAATAGGCTGAACCTTTTCAATCATCTCATTTATTTTATGAGTGTTATTTATAACAACATCATTTGCTAATTTGTCTCCTAGATATGAAAACTCCTCAATCATCTCATCAGTAGTCCTAAAATACAACTGGTTATCGTACTGCCATGAATTAAAGGCCATTCCACTACCATACCGAAGTACACTTCGAGTCAGGTATTCATCTGGATTTAGATATTGGACATCTCCTGTGGCTACGACAATCTTCCCTTGCTTTTCAGCTAAATCAACAAAGTATTTATTCATTTCAATGATACTGTTATATGATTCGACTTCTTTTTTCTCTACTAATTCTGTATATGTACCCCTTGGATGGATCTCAAAGTAATCATAGTATTTAGCTAATTCTTCAATCTCAGATTTAGCAGTACCACGAAGATAAGCTTTTGTTAGTTCCCCTTCATTTCTAAAAGTTCCACTACCACTGCTGGTTATTATTAATCCTTCACGTAACTCAGTAAGGAGTGATTTAGGTATTCTAGGTTTTTTCTGACCGTAAAAATCAATATGAGCTCTTGAAACCAATTCGTACAAATTCCTCAATCCTTTTTGATTCTTAACCAAGATCATAGTATTGAACGTATCCATGAGTTTCACATCAGTTTCATAGACATTGTCTATCTCACTTAACTTATAAGCTCCCTTAGTCAGAACCATATTCATCATCTTCACAAATATATGTGCTGTAGCTTCAGCGTCATCTACAGCTCTATGATGGTTGTCTAGTTCCACACCCAGATGTTTTGCCATGGCTTTCAAATTATATCTTTTTAGCTCTTTGAGGATATTTTTACCCCATAGTAGAGTGTCTATTACAGCTGGATCGTAATTTTGATCCATTCTAGTTTTTAATTTTGTCTGAATAAACCCGATATCAAATTTTGCATTATGGGCTACCATGGTAGCATTTTTTGAAAATTCTAGAAATTTAGGTAAAACTTCCTCAATCTGAGGAGCATCTGCCACCAATTCATCTGTAATACCTGTAAGTTTTACTATGTTTTCTGGAATAGGTTTATTGGGATTAACAAAGGTAGAAAACCTATCAATAATTTTAGTACCCTTTAATTTAACTGCTCCTATCTCTGTTATTTCATCATTATGGGGGTCAAATCCTGTAGTTTCTATATCAAAGACTATATATGTTTCATCTTCTATGATATTATCTTTGGCATTTTTTACCATCTTGACAGCATCATCTACTACATAAGCTTCGCAGCCCATAATCACTTTGAAATCTTCCATTCCTTTAGCTGCATTAAAAGCAAATGGTAACGAGTGCGTTACGCCAAAATCAGTAACAGCAATAGCCTTATGACCCCAAGAATGAGCATGTTTAATCAAATCTTTTGCATCGATGAGTCCTGCCATATCACTCATCTTAGTATGGGCATGAAGTTCTATTCTTTTTATTTTTGCCTCATCTTTTCTTAGAACAGTTTTAGATTCAATGGCGTTTACATTGGTTGCAGCGAGGATATCTTCGTTGTTACTATATTGATCATTTTCCTTTTTCCCCTTGACCTTTACCCACATTCCAACTTGTATATCTACTTTGTTTTCTATTTTTGTAAATATTTTAATAGAGATTGAATCACTATGATTTGTCATTCCAAATTTCACAATTCTCCACTTGTTTTTTATCTCAATTTGTTCAACCTTGAAAATCTCTCCCTCTAAGGTGCAAACTTCCCCGGGATAGATCTCATTGAACTCTGAAAAATCATTGGTTGATCCTTTTATCATCCCTCGTCCAAAGAGAATTTTCTTCCCTTCGCTACTTTCAATAATTTTTATTTTTTCCATGTTTCTAGGTTCAGTTCTTTTAGGTTGTTCTACTACTTGTTTTACCGGATTGTTAAGCTGGATTTTTTCCTTGGTGATCTTAATAATTTTATCATCCATATCTTTAACTTCTCTAGCAAAATCTCCTACAAGGAGCTGGATGTCGAGGTTATTTATCCCATACCTTCCTAGTTTAGTATTCAGTTTAATATCCACTTCGGCTTTCATAAGATTATCTAAAGATACTTGATCCTTTAACTCTATATCGATATGCTGGTCGTGGATATAGATCCTATACAGGTGTAAAAAAGATCTAGAGGGAGCACTGGTAGTTTTTAACTCCTTGATAATCCTCTCTACAACCAATTTTATGTCCATCTTAGTCAAATTAGTAGCCTCAAACTCTACTCCTAAGTCCAGATCTAATTTATCTCCAAATTTTTTATTGATCTCTTTTTGAATAAGGTCTAGTTCACCTAAGTTATGGGGGCTTTTTACTACACACAATAACTCTATTTTTTTTAACTTTTCATAGATGATTATCTCTTTTAACTCTATATTTTTTACTCCTACAGACTCAAAAAGATTCTTTTTTGGCCGTATTTTAACTATATTTCTAGGCATATTTCCTCCCTACCTTTTCCATTAAACAATATTTCTATCTATATATTCTTATTATAATATGTATCCATCACCTTATTATTATATCATAGACTCTAAATAAATTTTATAGTTTCCTAAAAAATAATAAGGGATTATGACCTTATATCTAGGAGTAAATCATAATGTGCATTTAAAAAATCAGATTGTATTGTTCGGATTTAGGAGTCCATAGTTATCTGTTGGAGGTTAAAAGTATTGTTTTCAAACGATGATTTTAGTAAATGCCGAAATCCGAACTCGCGTACGAAAAAATCATTGACTTCTTTTAACTTATATGATATTATTATATATCATTCATATTTTTGAATGGTCCTAAGATGTTAGAAGTGAAATAAAAGTAGTGCCGGAAAACTGTAGATGACGAGATCTATGACCGCGGTAACAAAGAGGAGAAAAAAATGAAAAAATTAGTTTATATGTTGAAAGTTTCAATAGTATTTTCAACGATGATAAGTGTATCTTTAGTTTTAGCTAGATAGACTCAATCAGAATGGAATAAAATGTTTAATTGTAACATTTTATTAACATAAATTTAGCCAACTATAAATTTAGTTGGCTTTTATTATTTTTTCAAAAATATTTACGATTTCTAATCAAACACAGTAAAATACAATGCAAAAATACTACTCTCTCCCAAGAGGATTTATTACAATCATTTGATAGATTGGCTCTTAAATTAAATTTTAGGAGTCTTTTTATATGGTCTTTTTGATGTCATTGCATGCCAGCAGTCTGCTACACATATAATTTGATATACTATTGTAGTAAAGACTGCGAGGAACGATCTACTGATATTAATATATTAGTTCTTAATTCTAGTTTTTTCAAATTTGTTTATTCTAAGGAATTATTGAGAAATTCGAGTGAAAATAAGTGGAAAATATCTATTTGTAATAAGCCCTTCTGGATTTATAAAAAGTTTATTTTAAAAAAAAAAGGATTTTAATTATAAAAAGAGAACATATAATCACAGTTAAATTATACTTATTAAATCTAAACAAAGGCCAAAATACTATATTTTTTATTTAAGAAGGTTATTTATGGGTCAAGTTGTTGATTTTCTCAACTCGGTAATCTGGAGTCCAGTCTTGGTGTATTTACTTCTTGCAACAGGATTGTATTTCACATTTGCAACGCGATTTATGCAGGTACGTCACCTCAAGGAAATGGTAAAACTACTTTTTGGTGGTCAAGAGTCTGAACAAGGGGTTTCTTCTTTCCAAGCATTTGCATTAGCTGTTTCAGGAAGAGTAGGAACTGGTAATATAGCTGGCGTTGCTACTGCCATTGCTCTCGGTGGTCCCTGAGCATTATTTTGGATGTGGGTTAATTGCATTTTTAGGTGCAGGTTCTGCTTTTGTGGAATCGGCATTAGCTCAAATCTATAAGGTTGAAATTGACAATCAGTATCGTGGTGGACCATCTTACTATATTGAAAAAGGTCTCGGTATGAAATGATACGCTGTATTGTTTGCAATTTCTTCAGTAGTTGCAATGGGATTTTTATTACCAAGTGTTCAGGCGAACAATATAGCTAGTGGTGTAAATACTGCTTTCGGTCTCAGTCCATACATAACAGGTGGAATTATCGTGGTACTTTTAGGTATTATTATATTCGGTGGAGTCCATCGTATGGGTAAAGCAGCTGAAATTCTTGTGCCATTCATGGCAGGAGCCTATATACTTGTTGCTCTGATTATAATAGTTGTTAATATTGCACAGCTTCCGGCTGTTTTCATTTTAATTATAAAGAGTGCATTTGGTGTAGATGCAGCCTTTGGTGGGATTTTAGGAATGGCAATTTCATGGGGTGTAAAACGTGGTATCTATTCCAATGAAGCTGGACAAGGTACAGGTCCTATGGCGGCCGGTGCTGCAGAGGTTTCACATCCTGCTAAGCAAGGGTTAGTTCAAGCGTTTTCAGTTTATATAGATACATTGTTTGTTTGTAGTGCAACAGGGTTTATGATTCTGTTGACAGGTGCATATAATGTAAAGGATAAAGTAGGTGGCTTCATCGTTGAAAATATTCCAGGTGTTCAATATGGTCCGGCATATACACAGATGGCCGTAGATTCTTTTATGCCGGGATTCGGTAGTAAATTTGTTGCCATTGCACTCTTCTTGTTTGCATTTACAACTTTGATGGCTTATTACTATTATGCAGAGACCTGTATTGTGTATTTGTTTAAAGGAAGTCGGCACCATAAAACGGCTGTCAATTTAATGAGGTTGGCACTGCTAGCTGCTATCTACTATGGTGCAATCAAAACAGCTTCATTAGCTTGGGGTTTAGGAGATGTAGGTGTTGGGGTTATGGCTTGGTTAAATATTATTGCCATTATTCTTTTAAGAAAGCCAGCACTGGATTGTCTCAAAGACTATGAGGAACAAAAAGCTCAAGGACTAGATCCATAATATTATTCCATAGAAATGGGAGTAAAAAATGCAGAATTCTGGGAAGGTGGATATAAACATCATCCGGATTATAAAAAGCATCACCACAATGTTTAAAGTTTAATAGTTAATTAAAGATAAAAAAAGCCAGACTCTAGTTCTTATAACTAGAGTCTGGCTTTTTTTTAATAAAGTTCTTCCTTATAGATATCCACATAGGTTAGATAAATTCTTAGATCTAACTCTATCTGCCCGCAATTATCTTCCATAGACTGACAGAGCCTGTAAAAAGCCTTATCATGATTTTTTTCCTTTAAATGAGCCAATTCATGCACCACTATATGCTCTAAAAACTCCAATGGCATTTTTTTAAACTTAGAAGCTATCTTTATTTCATTTTTTACCTTTGTTTTTTTCCCCTGTTTCCTGGGAATATATGAATGGAGACCCAAAGCTTGATTTTCTAGAATTATCTTTCCATCATAAACTACCTTTGATAGAGGCTGACTCTTTCTTAAAAAATTATTCTTTATCTCCATAGTATATTCATATAGTTGTTTATCAGTATCTATCCTATGAGCCTTGGGATATTTATTTTTGATATAAACTCCTAATTTCTTATTTTTCATCAATTGTTCCACTTGTTGCAGGATATTTTTTGAATATCCATTTAAATATTTAAATTCCATTTTTATCCTTTCTTAAATTTTTCTGTTAGTTATTAACCCACTATTTCTTTTATCATAACTATAGCTATACCTAAAAGCACCTCAAAATCTGCGATGTTAAATATGGGCCAGCCCTTGAGATTAAAGTATATAAAATCAATCACATAACCTTTTTGTAATCGGCCGGTAAAATTTCCCAATCCACCTGCTAATATCAAGGAATAGGCTAAATAATTACTTATATCAGTGTATAAAAGATAGCCTAGATAGATAAATAAAAATAAATTTATAATTAATATTAAATTCTTCTTCCCTGACAATCTGTTGAATGCTATTCCATAATTTCTCACATAGACCAACTGTATTTTACTACCAAACAGAGACCTAGGGGCATTTAAATTTTTTTCAGCCCATTCCTTAGTCCATAGGTCCAAGGTTAAAAAAATTATTATTATCTCTAAGACGAAGAACCACTCTCTATTCAAATTCATACCTATCGTATTGGTATAGTTTATTATGCTCAATGGTAGCTAAAAGTCTGTTGATATAGACCTCCTCCATCTCACTGTATTTATCTAATTTGGGCACTAAGATCTTATAGTCATCTGTCACCTGGAGTTTTTCACGGAAACTGCTATAGGCTTTATGCCTGGCCAAAAGTTTCATATAGTCAGCCATAGATTCTTTCAATGTAGGATAACTTCTCAAGTATACCTGTTTATTTACCCTGGCTTCTCCAGCTTTTATCCTAGGTTCAGTAGGATCTACTGACCATACACCGAATATATTATTTGCTTTTTCAAAAAATCTGGAAGTCCCCCAGCCGCTTTCTAAAATAGCTTGAGAAAGCAGGATTGATATAGGAACAGGTTTTAATTTATGATATAAAATTTCTATGTCTTTTTCTTTAACCCTGTATTTAATATACATTTTTGAAAGATACTCTTCATCTCTGTCTCTCTTACCTTCCATAATTAATTTTAAACCTTCTCTGGTCTCTTCGATCTCTTCTGCCACGACCATCGCTGTAGGCACCATGATTTCAAAGAATTTTTGTTTCTTCTTAGAAACGTTTAAACCCCTCAAAGACACATTATCCATGCTATAGACCACTCTGGGAACTAATTTATCTCCTGGAATTGGTTGAACCTCCGATAGATGGAGTAAATCTATCTCTTTATGTGTACCTTTCACCATTTTTATTATCTCTAATCTAATTTGAAAATTTTTTTCTGCCAGTATTTTTTCCTCTTCTTTTTCTTCGCTTTTTTCAGATTCAATATTTTTTAAAACTATTTTATCTTTTGATTGCTCTTCTTTTTTTATTTCTTCTACCTGGGAAAAGTTAATAACCACAACAACTAAATAAAGTAAAATTAATTTAATATTCATGTCTACCTCCTTTGAAAGATTATAATATTCTTATGATTATATTTTATGATATTTAAATCATATTTCCTGCCTATAACCTCAAAAGTTTTTTTATTATAAAATACAACGTGGGTAGGATCTTGAATATACCACCATCTTTTGAACTCATCATTGGTAGGAGGGGAGACAGCAGTCATTAGGATTAATTTACCATTTTTCTTTAAAATAGACAATAAAGTTTCTAAAGTTTCCACAGGGTTATATATATGCTCAAAGACCTCTGTAGAGATAATCACATCATATTCTTTATCCAGATAATCTTCTTTATTATAGAAAAATTTATCATAGATATCGACCTTATATCCATCTTCTTCCATTACATCAGCTAACACTGGCTGATGTCCTGAGCCATAGTCTAGGATAGTATCCTCTCTATCTACTTCATCTTCTATGTAGTTTATAAAATTTTTAAAATAAGATCTATATGATGGATCTAAAATCTCATTGTTATGGATCTCATACCTCCTGCCTTCATCTTCAAGGGTTAAAATATGAACTTTATCTATAAAAATAAATTCACACTCTTTACATCTATAGTATTTTTTCAATCCAGCTTTATTTTTCACCTCAATAAGATGAAGATCTTCACCTTTACATATATTACACTTCATAAATTTAAAATACTCCCTTGTGCAGGTTGTAAGGCACATATTCTCCTATTCCTGTCTGGATACTTTCTAGTATCTTTCTCATTTCAAACTCTGATTCTAAGAGAAAATCTAATCTTACTTCAGCTAAACCTAGATCTTTTAATTTGTTGATCCTAGAAATTATATTCATAGGTTTTTCTAAAAGAACCTGTGTATTACCTAATTTATTTGTATAAAGTTTAAAGTTATCTCCATTTTCATTGGTTAAATTATTAGCATCTACATTAAGATTTTCTATATACATCCCTGTAAGATGACCGTAGACCATCATCCCACATTTACTAAGTTCTAAAGTACTTAAATAATCTAAATCAAACTCAGGTGATAGGTAGATAACTCCTACATTTTTCATCTTTGAAAACTCCTCTATAGATCTGCTGTTGGCTATATTAAAGTTGTAATCTACAGATACTGTATCATTTTCATTTTGTATCAATTGATATAGATTAGAAGCTAATCTAGATTTTGTATCGATCTTATCTAAATTAGATTCCTTAGCTACTTCAGGACCTCTATAATAGATTTTTTTTATCCCAAATTCCTTGGCTACTTTAAATTGACTCTTGTTTACAACAGATACAGCAACTGTGGTTTTATAATCATTTTCACTTATTGTTGGTATGAATCCAACAAGTTCATGGTTGTCTAAAATTCTTCTTGTCGTAGCCAGATACTCATTTTCAAATTTTTCTATGACCTGTCTCTTGATATCTTTTAAAGTTTTCAACGAGACAAAGGCTTTACCATCGTATTCGATATCCAAATTAGATAGCTTTAATGTAGAATTACCCATCTCTCCTAATTTTTCAAATATTGTCTCATTGTCCAATGGTCTTTTTTGAGCTTCTTCCAATATATCCCCTATAATAGAAAAAGTTCTTCCATTTGTATATATATCAAATCTTATAGGCTCTCCTACATGTGCAAAAAACTTTCCACCTATAGACATTCTTCCCTTTGCAGTTTTTAATGTAGATTCAATACTATCATTTAACGCTTTATCAAATGTTTTATAGATAAATTTAGTTCCTTTAGGAGGGTATATGTTGATCAGATCTAACCTTTTAGCTTCCTTTACCTTTTTACCCATGATGATGATTTGATTTAGATATTCCCCCTGTAATATATTCATATCTTTATCTAAATAAGCTATCCCGTCTCCTAAAATAACTGTGGTATTTAACTTTAATATTCTTCCTCTGACATCCCCAATACTATATCCATAGTTAGAAGCATATTGGCTGTTCATTAATTTATCCCCATCATTTTTATAAAAATATCCCTTTGAATAACCTCTGTTAAATATTTTTTCAGGATGGTGTTCCTCATTTGTTCCCATTAAGATATCATTATATTTTCCCACCATCTCATAGACATAGTTAGGAGATTTCATTCTTCCCTCTATTTTAATTGCGTTTATTCCTGCATCTTTTAGTTTTTCAATCTCAACTTTATCTAGCATTTGGTCTTTTGGACTGAGGAGATATCCACTTTCATCTTTACTCGTTGTATATTTTTTTCTACAAACTTGAGCACACATTCCCCTGTTACCACTTCTACTTCCTATGAAACTACTGATATAGCAATTCCCAGAATAAGATATACATAGAGCTCCAGATACAAATACCTCTAATTCTATTTTTGTTTTTTTTCTGATAGTCTTGATCTCTTCAAAACTAAGTTCACGGGATAAAACAACTCTCTTAAATCCTAAATTGTATAGGTAGTTAGCTTCCACATGGTTAGCTACAGTCATCTGAGTACTACCATGGATCTCTAAGTCTTTGAAATTATCCTTTAGATATCTAAAGACACCTAAATCTTGTACTATTACAACATCTAATCCATGTTCATACAGTGTAGATAGATTCATATATAAAGAATCTATCTCGCTATCTTTCATAATTGTGTTCAATGTCAGTAAGACTTTGACACCTCTTAGATGTGCATAATCAATGGCATCTTTCAATTCACTGATAGTAAAGTTAATAGCCGATCTTCTGGCACCAAATCCTTTTAACCCAAGATAAACTTCGTCTGCGCCACCTTTTATGGATGCTTTCATTCTTTCTATATCTCCTGCAGGAGCAATTATTTTCATCTTTCCACCTCTATTTTAATTTTTTTATTTACCTAATATAGTACTATATTTTACAGGTTTTATCAAGAATTAAAACTAGTCACAAATTATACGGAGGGAGAGAAGATAATGTACAATTGATAATGGGGAGAAAAACAAAAGCTAACCGCGAATTACGCTAATGGGCATGAATATTTTTTTGGATTTAAACCAAGAAGAAAAAGGTTTCTCTTAGGCTGAGGGTCTGTTGCAAGTTTTGTGTAAACTGTAAAAATTATAGGAAGAACCAAACTAAATATAAGGGCAATTATATTGACTTATTAAAAATTTAAAGCTAATATTATCTATTCTGAATTTAGTTATAAGTAATCATTTAAAAAAATTTAGAATTAAAGTATAATAAAATAAAAAATGGAGGTATTATAGAAATGAAACACTTAAAAATACGAATCCCTTTAGAAAGTGAATCAGAAAAGATTTTTCATTATGTTAATCATGTAGCAGGTGAAACAAAATTTTTAACTTTTGGAAAAGGAGAATATCCACTAGATAGCAATGCCATTAAAAATTCTATTAGGAATTTAAGTACTTCAAAAAATTCGATTATGTTAATAGCAGAATTAAATAATAAAATAATTGGTTTAGCTTCTATTAAAGGATCCGATAAAATAAGAATGGATCATGTTGGTGATTTGAGCATTACTATTCTGAAAGATTATTGGGGTCAAGGAATTGGGAAAAAAATGATTGATTTTTTACTAGAATGGGCTAGAAATAATGAATTTTTATATAAGGTTAACTTAAAAGTGAGGCATGATAATTTAAAAGCAATTAAAATTTATAAAGATTTTGGATTTACTAAAGAAGGCATTTTGTTGGATGACTTTAAAATTAATAATACATATTATAATCATATTTTAATGGGAACAAATGTATAAACCTTTATTTGCAATCTCATAGAGGATTGGAAAATTTGGATTTACAACGGTATAAAAAATAAAATCTAGGCTCTTTTTAGAGTCTTTTTTATTTTGTTTATAATAGGAACTCTAAAACTTAATATATCCAGGACTCCTTTTTTAAATTTTAGAAACTTGTATCTCCTACTTATAAAATTAAGGTAATAAAAAAAGTGGTAGAAATTTCTACCACTTTGAATATTCAAGGGTCTGTCCCAAATTACGTGTAAATTACATTTCTTAGCTGATAGAGGGTATCTTAATTGGTACCCTTTTCATTTACCTATTTTTTTATAAATGTCCTTTTAATCTTTCTTCAAATTCTATTGATAGCATTCTTAAAATA
>NZ_JBAHZY010000079.1:0-32737 GCF_037132775.1 Psychrilyobacter sp. | reverse complement strand
TACAAATCATTTTTAATTAAAAACTAAATATTATTTATTAGGACTAAAAGAAACCTTTTCAAGATTATCTGATTTAAAAACAGTATAATTTTTCATGGGATAAGTCTGTCTAAATAAATTTGTTACCGCGAAACATCAGTTGTTTAAATTAAAATTTTTTAAATTAATAACATTAAGAATATATTAAAGAAAATAAAAAAATTCATAATAACATCTTTTAGTTATTATGAAAGGAAAGTCAAATTTTATAAAAATTTAAACAAATTTAAATTAGTGGTTTATTAAGGAAATAAGGAAACCCCTTGTTTTAAAGATTAATAAATGTAAGCTGATCTAACTAATAGAATATGATGCCTTTTATGAGGTTCATTTTCTTATGTTAATCAGCTTTTTTAATTGCCATTTTATAATTTTTTTAAAAACTTAAGGAGGAAATATGAATTTTGATTTAATAAAATGGATGATGAATCCATTCCCGCTTATGTTTATAGCTACAGTATCAGGGCTGTTGTTGGGTAAAGCTCTGAAAATAGGTACTTCTGGGGCTCTTTTTACAGGTCTCGGTATGGGTTGGGCAGTTATGAAAGTTGCAAATAATGTTATTGCAAGCGGTGAAGGAAATGTAAAAGCCGCTAAAAATTTATTGGAAGTTAATGTTGTAGATAAAGGTTTCTTTTTGTTATTCCTTATTCTTTTTGTTGCAGCTGTGGGACTTCTTGCTGCAGACAAGATAGCTATTATTATAAAGAAATACGGAGCTAAATTTATTATCTTAGGTTTCCTTATTACATTTTTAGGAGCAGGAACAACATATGTTATGGCTCTTATAGGTGATACTGGGAATCCTTATGAAGTTTCTGGAGTATATACAGGAGCACTTACGAGTTCACCAGGTCTTGCTGCGGCTTTAGAAACAGCTAGGGAGCATGCTGTTGAGTGGTCTGGAGACTATGAAAATCTTAGCGAATATAATAAGAACAGAATATTAGGTATCATAGACCCTTCAGTTGAACATGATGCTTCAAAAGTTGCATCTCTTACCCCTGAACAGATAGATACTTTCATCGTAAACGCTGAAGCTGGAGTTGGAGTAGGGCATGCTATCGGATATCCATTTGGAGTTGTTATCGTTATCCTTGCTATGAGATTTTTACCTAAGTTATTTAAACTAAATGTGGACGAAGAATTTAAAGTTTTCAGATCTGAAATGAAAGATGCTGAAGCAGCTAGTAATGTAAAGTATATTGAGCCTTGTACCTTTGATCTTATTGCTTTCGCTCTGGCCTGTGGGATAGGTTATACCTTTGGAATGATAAAAATTTACCTAGGACCACTGGGATACTTTAGTCTAGGGTCTACAGGAGGAGTTCTTATTGCATCTCTTGTCCTTGGATATATCGGTAGAATTGGTTTCTTAAACTTCAGAATGGACAAAAAAATTCTTGGAGTAATAAGAGACATGGGACTTGCTTTCTTCCTGGCTATTGTAGGTCTTAGATATGGATTTGCAGTTATTGATTCTCTTTCAGGTTCAGGTATGTATCTTGCAGTTGTATCTATAACTGTTGGTTTAATATCTATGCTTATAGGATTTATCTTTGGGAAGTATGTATTAAAAATTAACTGGATCATGCTTTCTGGTGCTATTTGTGGAGGTATGACTTCTACTCCAGGACTAGGTGTAGCTATCGATGCTGTTGGTTCAGATGACCCTGCTGCTGGATACGGTGCTACATATCCGTTTGCATTGTTTGGAATGGTGCTGTTCACAATTATTCTTCACAAATTGCCAATGTAAACACATTTTGTCAACACCCATCAAAAGTAATTGATTTCTAAATTATATTAGGAGGTTAAGATATGTTAAAGGAAAGAATTAGAAGAAAAGATCTGATGAGCAAAATAATGAGTGCTGATGAAGCTGCTAACATCATAAAACCAAATATGGTAATAGCAACAAGTGGATTTACACCATCTGGGTATCCAAAAGCTGTTCCACTGGCTATAGCAAAAAGGGTAAAAGAAACTGGTGAGAAGATGGAGCTTACTCTTATTACAGGGGCATCTGTAGGAGATGAATTGGACGGTGCTCTTGCTAGAGTGGGAGCCATTGCAAGACGTTTCCCATACCAAACAAATAAAGACCTAAGAAAAGGAATCAACGCCGGAGTTATCAAATATCAGGATATGCACCTATCTCATGTTCCTCAGATGATGAACTATGGTTTCTTTGGTAATATAGATGTTGCAATTGTAGAAGCTATAGCTATCACTGAAGATGGAGGAATAATACCTTCTACATCTGTTGGAATCTCTCCACAAGCTTTAAAAAATGCTGATATGGTAATTATAGAAATAAATACAAGTCAACCATTAGCTTTAGAAGGTATCCACGATATCTATATGACGAAAAATCCTCCTTTTAGAGAGCCTATTCCTATCAAGGGTCCTGGAGACAGAATCGGTACGACTTATATGGAATGTGATCCTGAAAAGATTGTTGCAATCGTTCATTCAGATATTCCAGACAATGTAAGACCTCTTGGGTCGATCGACAAAGATTCAAAGATGATATCTAAACATATAATCAAGTTTTTTGAAGGTGAGGTAGAAAAGGGAAGACTTCCTGAAAACCTTCTTCCATTACAGTCTGGAGTTGGATCGGTAGCTAATGCTGTTCTTAGTGGACTGGTAGATTCGAAGTTTGAAAACCTTTCATGTTATACAGAGGTTATACAAGATTCTATGTTTGACCTTATCGATGCTGGAAAAGTAAAAGTTGTATCTGGTACTGCATTTACACCCTCTAAAGATGGTCTTAAAAAGCTTTTAAATAATATAGAGCACTATTCTAAATATTGTGTATTAAGACCTATGGAGATATCAAATAACCCTTCAATCGCAAGACAACTAGGGGTAATCTCTATGAATACAGCTATAGAGGTAGATATCTATGGTCATGTTAATTCAACTAATATTATGGGGACTAGAATGATGAATGGATTAGGCGGTTCAGGTGACTTCACAAGAAATGCTTACATTTCTATCTACACAACTGTCTCTACAGCTAAAGGTGGTAATGTGTCATCTATCGTTCCTATGGTATCTCATGTAGATCATACAGAACATGACGTACAAGTAATTGTTACTGAGCAGGGGATAGCCGATCTTAGAGGATTAGATCCTAGAGAAAGAGCTGAATCTATTATTAAAAATTGTGCTCACCCTGATTACAAGGAACAACTTTATGCTTATACTGCAAAAGCAGAAGAGGCTTCAGGAGGGCATGAGCCACACGTTATAGGCGAAGCCCTTTCATGGCATGACAGATTTATAAAAACTGGTAGTATGAAAATTTAAATGTATAATTTTTAACTAAGGAGGATCACAAATGTATAACAAAGAAAAAATCCAAGATATTGAAAGTAAGTACAATGTATTTAATGAAAAGACAGAAAAATCTTTACAAAAGAGACCTGAGAGACTTAAAAACTTCTTTACAGGTTCTGGAGACACAGTAAACAGATTATATACTCCATGTGATGTTGCTAATTCAAATTATCAAGAAAACGTTGGTTTCCCTGGAGAATATCCTTATACAAGGGGAGTACAACCTACAATGTACAGAGGTAGATTATGGACCATGAGAATGTATGCAGGGTTTGCTACAGCAGAAGAATCTAATCAAAGATATAAATTCCTTATTGAACAAGGTTCTAAAGGACTTTCAGTAGCTTTTGACCTTCCTACACAGATAGGATATGATTCAGACCATACTCTTGCAGAAGGAGAAGTAGGAAAAGTAGGAGTAGCAATTGATTCCCTTGCAGATATGGAAATTCTATTTAGAGACATTTCATTAGATAAAGTAAGTACTTCTATGACAATAAACGCTCCTGCAACTGTATTACTTGCTATGTATATAGCTGTAGCGGAAAAGCAAGGAGTTAGTGCAGAAAAACTGAGAGGAACTATACAAAATGATATTCTAAAGGAATACATCGCAAGAGGAACATATATCTTCCCACCAAATCCATCAATGAGACTAATTACTAATATCTTTGAATATTGTTCTACAGATGTCCCTCAGTGGAATACAATCAGTATCTCTGGGTATCATATAAGAGAAGCAGGATCTACAGCAGCTCAGGAAGTAGGGTTCACACTAGCTGATGGTATAGCGTACGTAGAAGCTGCTATAGCAGCTGGTCTTGATGTTGATGCATTTGCTCCTAGACTATCATTCTTCTTCAATGCTCATAACGATCTTTTAGAAGAGGTATCTAAGTACAGAGCTGCAAGAAGACTATGGGCTAGAATAATGAAAGAAAGATTTGGAGCGAAAAACGAAAAATCTATGGCTCTTAAATTCCATACTCAGACTGGTGGTTCTACACTGACAGCTCAGCAACCTGAAAACAATATCGTAAGAGTAGCTATCCAAACTCTTGCTGCAGTAATGGGTGGAACTCAGTCATTACATACTAACTCTAAAGATGAAGCACTGGCTCTTCCTACGGAAGATTCTGTAAGAGTGGCTCTTAGAACTCAGCAGATAGTAGCTCATGAAAGTGGAGTAACTAATACCATCGATCCATTAGGTGGATCTTACTATATCGAAGCTAAAACAGATGAAATAGAGAAAAGAGCTATGGAGTATATCAAAAAAATTGATGAACTTGGAGGAGCTCCTGCAGCAATAGAAAAAGGTTATATTCAGGAAGAGATCATGGATGCAGCTTACACATATCAAAAAGAGATCGAAAGCAATGAAAGAATCATTGTTGGAATGAATGAGTTTCAAATTAAAGAAGCCGCTCCAACAGGACTACTAAGAGTTGATCCAATTGTTGGTCAGATGCAAAAGGATAAGTTAGTAACACTAAAAGAAAAAAGAAACTCTGTTGATGTAGAGGTAGCTCTTGCTAACTTAAAAACAGCTTGTGAAGGTACTGAAAATGTAATGCCTTATATTTTAGTAGCGGTAAAAGCGTACGCAACTCTTGGAGAAATTTGTGGAGTAATGCGTGAAGTGTTTGGAGAATATCAACAGAGTGTAAATTTATAATAATTTGAAGGAGGAAAATAATGGAAAAGGTAGATAGACCTATAAGAGTATTGGTTGCAAAGCCAGGGCTTGATGGACATGATAGAGGAGCAAAAATAATAGCTAGAGCATTAAGAGATGCAGGAATGGAAGTAATTTATACAGGACTTAGACAAACTCCTGAGCAGATAGTTAATGCTGCTGTTCAAGAAGATGTTGATTGTGTCGCTGTAAGTATTTTATCTGGAGCTCATAACACTCTACTTCCAAAAATCAATAAATTATTAGCTGAAAATGATGCTGAAGATATGTTATTTATAGCAGGTGGAGTTATTCCTGATGAGGACATTCCAACATTGAAAGAAAATGGAGTAGCAGAAGTATTTACTCCAGGAACACCTACAGGAATAACTATTGAATATATCAGAAGTAATATAAAAAGATAGGTGTATAATTTATGGAAAATATAAAAGAGAAACTTTTAAATGGGAATAAAAGAGCTGCGGCAAGATTGATTACTCTAGCTGAAAATGGAGATCCTCAAGCTGCCAATATAATAAAAGATCTATATGCTAAAAGTGGTAACGCCTTTGTTATAGGTGTTACCGGCCCTCCTGGGGCAGGGAAAAGTACTCTTACAGATAAATTGGTAAAAGCTATTAGACTCAAGAACAAAAAAGTAGGAGTAATTGCAGTTGACCCAACCAGTCCTTTTACAGGTGGAGCTATCCTAGGTGATAGAGTGAGAATGAGTGATCTTAATACTGATTCTGGAGTTTTCATTAGATCTATGGGAGCTAGAGGAAATTTAGGTGGAATATCTGAAGCTACAGGAATAGCTACTGATATTCTAGATATTTTTGGTTGTGATTATATATTTATAGAAACTGTAGGAGTAGGTCAATCAGAAATAGATATTGTAAAATCTTGTGATACGACACTTATGGTAATGGTTCCTGGACTAGGGGATGATATTCAGGCTCTAAAAGCGGGAATAATGGAAATAGGAGATATTTTCGTTGTTAATAAAGCTGATAGAGACGGAGCAAGAAAAACAGCCAGAGAGATTGGTGCAATGTTGAGCTATAAAACTTCTGATTGGACACCTCCTGTTATTATGGCAGAAGCTGTAAACAGTGAAGGAATAAATGAGATTATAGAATCTATATTAAATCATAAAACTTATATGAAAACTAGTGGAAGTGGAATGAATAGACGAATTGAAAATAAAAAAAATGAACTATTAAGTATTGTAAGAGAAAAGATACACAAAAAATTATTAGAAAAAACACATGATGATAAACTTTTAGAGCTGTTATCTAAAGAAGTAGTTGAAAGAAAAAATAATCCATATTCAGCTGTGGAAACTATTTTAAATAGATTAAATATTAAATAAGGGAGGGAAATCAACATGAAAGCCATGAAATTAGATCATATAGGAATAGCAGTAAAAAATATCGATGAGGTTGCTGATTTTTATCAAAACGTAATGGGAATTAATGTAACAAGTACAGAGGTAGTAGAAGATCAAAAAGTAAAAGTTGCATTTCTTCCATTGGGAGATACAGAGTTGGAATTGTTAGAATCTACTCACGATGATGGACCTATTGCAAAGTACATAGCCAAAAAAGGAGAGGGAGTACAACATCTTGCTTTTAAAGTCGAAAATATAGACTCTGCAATTAGTTACATGATGGAAAAAGGATACAGAATGATCGATGAATCTCCTAGATATGGTGCTGGTGGAGCTAAAATAGCATTTATGCATCCTAAAGGAACTAACGGAGTTCTTGTAGAATTATGTGAGAGAAAAGATATCTAAGGAGGAAATAACTTATGTCTATGACAAAGACTAAAAACTTAATTGAAAAAAAAGAAAAGATATCCCTTGGGGGAGGAGTTAAAAGAATAGAAAAACAACATGCAAAAGGAAAATTAACTGCCAGAGAAAGACTTGAATTACTTTTTGATTCAGGAACTTTCATCGAATTGGATGCTTTTGTTAAATTACGTTGTACTAACTTTGGCCTAGATAAATCTGGTCTTGAAGCAGAATCAGTAGTAACTGGTTATGGTTCTATAAATGGAAGAGTAGTATATGCTTTTTCTCAAGATTTTACAATTACAGGTGGAGCTCTTGGAGAGATGCATGCTAAAAAAATAGTAAAAGTAATGGATAACGCTACTAAAATAGGAGCACCTCTTATTGGAATAAACGATTCTGGAGGGGCAAGAATTCAAGAAGGTGTAGATGCTCTTTCTGGATATGGAGATATATTTTATAGAAATTCTATCTATTCTGGTGTAATTCCACAGATATCAGCCATAATGGGGCCATGTGCTGGTGGAGCAGTTTATTCTCCTGCACTTACAGACTTTATTTTTATGGTAGAAAAAACATCACAAATGTTTATCACAGGTCCAGCAGTAATTAAAACAGTTACTGGAGAAGAGATTACTGCTGAGGCTCTAGGTGGAGCTATGACCCATAATAGTGTAAGTGGAAATGTACATTTTCTTTCTCAAACCGAGGAAGAGTGTCTAGAAGAAATAAGAAGATTAGTTGATTTTCTTCCATCAAATAATATGGAAAAAGCTCCTAGAAAAGAAATACAAGACGACCTTAATAGAGAAGTAGATGCATTTACAACTATTATTCCTGATAATCCAAATAAAGCTTATTCTATGCTTGAGTTGATATCTCATTTAGTGGATGATGGAGATTATATGGAGTATCAACCTTATTTTGCTAAAAATATAGTTACGTGTTTTGCTAGAATAAATGGACAATCAGTAGGAATTGTTGCAAATCAACCTCAACACATGGCAGGTTGTTTAGATCTTAATGCAGGAGATAAATCAGCAAGATTTATAAGAACATGTGATGCATTTAATATTCCTCTTCTTACTATAGTAGATGTTCCTGGATTCCTTCCTGGATCTACTCAAGAATATGGAGGTATTATTAGACATGGTGCTAAAATACTTTATGCTTATAGTGAAGCTACAGTACCAAAAGTTACTCTTATTACAAGAAAAGCTTATGGAGGAGCATATGTGGCAATGTGTTCAAAATCTATTGGTGCAGATATGGTTTTAGCATGGCCTACAGCAGAGATAGCAGTTATGGGACCAAAGGGTGCTGTAAATATAATCTTTAAAAATGATATTAAAAATGCTGAAGATCCAGTTGCTATGACAGCACAGAGATTAGAGGAATATACAAATGAATTTGCAACGCCTTATAAGGCTGCTGAAAGAGGTTTTGTTGATGATGTAATAGAACCTAAAACTACAAGACAAAGGGTTATAGATGCCTTTAATATGCTTGAAGGGAAGAGAGAAAAGATGCCTTCTAAAAAACATGGAAATATACCACTATAGAAAGGATGTGAATATATTATGACAATAAATGAAATTATGGTGATTTTTAAAAATCCAGAAACTATCCAAACCCTTTCAACAGGAGATAAATTTCTTGCTGTAGGATTTACTGTGGTTCTTGGAATGGGTATAACCTTTGTATCTCTTGTTGCGCTAAAGTGCGTAATCGATATAATGGCTAAGGTTCTTGTTGAAAAAGAAAAAAAGCCAGAAATTAAAATTTCTGAAAAAAAAGAAGTTGAAGAAGTTATACCTGATAATAATGATGAAGATGTGGTTGCTGCTATAGTTATAGCTCTTGCAACAAAGTTAGCAGCAAATAAAAATAAAAAAATCGTCATAAGAAATATAAAAAGAGTAAACAATGAACACAGCCCATGGGGTCAACTTGGAATTGTAGAACAAATAAATAACAGATTATAACTTTGGAGGTTATCATGAAAAATTTTAGAGTTTATGTAAACGATGTAGAATATAAGGTTGAAATCGAAGAAATATTAGAGGAAGTTACTGATATTGTTACACCTAAAAAAACTGTAAGAGCTGCGCCACAACCTGTAGCTATTAGACAAAAAGTTACTCCTAAAAAAGCAAAAGCTGCACCTGTAAGTACTGGCGGAGAATCTGTAACTGCACCTATGCCTGGAACTATTACAAAAATTTTTAAATCAGTAGGAGATGCAGTTTCAAAAGGCGAAACTCTTTTAATCTTAGAAGCTATGAAAATGGAAAACGAAATAAGGGCAACATGTGACGGAATTTTGACAAATATTCATGCAGAACAAGGTGAATCAGTTAATGCAGGTGATGTATTAGTAGTATTATCTTAATAATTAAAGGAGGACATAGTTATGTTACACGCTTTGATAGAATTTTATAAAAGTACAGGTTTCTTCGGTATGAATATGGGTTCCATCGCAATGATAATAGTTGCCCTTACCCTCTTATACCTTGCTATAGTAAAAAAATTTGAACCTCTATTATTGGTTCCTATCTCTTTTGGTATGCTTCTTACCAACCTTCCATTTGCCGGTATGATGGCAGAACCTTTGATGGACGTAAAAGAACACATTTCATCCACAGGAGCTATTCAGTATATAATACATACAGCAGAGCCTGGAGGATTACTTTATTACCTTTTTCAAGGTGACCATTTAGGGATCTTTCCTCCATTAATCTTTATGGGTGTAGGGGCAATGACAGATTTTGGTCCGTTAATTGCAAACCCTAAGTCACTTTTTCTTGGAGCAGCAGCTCAATTTGGAATCTTCGTTACTTTCTTTGGAGCCATATCTTCTGGACTGTTTACAGCTCAAGAAGCCGCTTCAATCGGAATTATCGGAGGAGCAGACGGACCTACTGCAATCTTCCTTTCTTCAAAACTGGCTCCGCATCTAATGGGACCAATAGCAGTAGCAGCTTATTCGTATATGGCGCTTGTACCAATCATCCAGCCGCCTATCATGAGAGCTCTAACAACTGAAAAAGAAAGAAAGATAAAGATGTCACAGATGAGAATAGTAACTAAAAGAGAGAAGGTAATTTTTCCTATAGTAGTTACTATCTTAGTATCTCTAATAGTCCCTCCAGCAGCAACTCTAATCGGTATGTTGATGCTTGGAAACATATTCAGAGAATGTGGTGTAGTAGGAAGACTTGAAGATACATCTAAGAATGCACTTATCAATATAATAACTATCTTCCTAGGTATAACAGTTGGGGCCACAGCTACAGCTGAAGCATTCCTTAAGATAGAAACATTAGTTATATTAGGACTTGGAGTAGCGGCTTTTGCAATTGGAACAGGATCAGGAGTATTACTTGCCAAACTTATGAATAAACTGAGTAGTACACCTATTAATCCATTAATTGGATCAGCAGGAGTATCAGCAGTACCAATGGCGGCAAGGGTATCACAGGTAGAAGGACAGAGAGCTGACCCATCAAATTTCCTTCTGATGCATGCTATGGGACCAAATGTATCTGGTGTAATAGGATCTGCTGTATCAGCAGGGGTACTACTTTCACTATTTGGTTAGAAGAAAGTTTCTCAAATAAAAGACAGACTAAGATTTTGATAAAAAATAACTGAAATCAAAAAGTATTTAATACTACAGCATAAATTTACATTTTATATTAGGTGGTGTACTTCATTGAAGAGTACGCCACCTAATATATATATTTTACTTAGGAGTGACTATATGAATCAATTAATTTTAAGCCTATATTTTTTTATAGTTATTTTTATAGGATATAGTTCTTATAAAAAGATAAAAGGACCAAAAGACTATTTTGTAGCTGGGAAAAAAGCTGGAGTTAGAGAAATAGCAGGAAGTCTTTTGGCTACAGTCCTTGGAAGTTCTGCAATTATTGGGAGTATAAATTTTTCCTATGTTAATGGATGGGCTGGGTCTTGGTTTATGCTCTGTGCTGCTTTAGGTCTTTTAGGTCTTTTACCTTTGATAGATAAACTAAATAAATACAAAAGCTATAATCTCCCAGAATTAATGGGAGAATTTTATGGAAAAGAAGTAAAAATTCTTTCTTCTGTTATTATACCTATTGCATGGATAGGTATAGTTGCAGCTCAGATAATTGGATCAGCTAAAATAGTCTCGATTTTTGTAGATATGAATTATTCTACTGCGGTAATTATAAGTGGGTTGGTGTTTATTGTTTATACATTTTTAGGTGGACAGTTATCTATTATTAAAACAGATTTCATTCAATTTATTTTTATAATTGTTGGTGTGATTCTTTGTTTTACTTATACTTTAAAAAATGGTGGAAATATGAGTGGAATAGGAATGATCAATGAAAAATTTGGTTTTTTAGATCTTTTTATTATGATTCTTACTTATTCGTCGACTTTTATAGTAGGACCAGATATCTACTCTAGAATATTTTGTGCACGAGATAAAAAAACAGCTAAAAAAGCTATTAAATTATCAATTTTAATTCTAATTCCATTAGGATTTATCTTAGCAGGGATAGGAGTTTATGTGAGCTCAAATTATGGTGTTGATATCGTCAAAGGATCGGTATTGATGTTTTTAGCAGATAAAGTATTACCTCAGCCAATAATAATTTTACTTTATTTTGGATTATTATCAGCAGTTATTTCTTCAGCAGATACAACTTTATTAACTGCCTCTTCCATCTTTGCACAAATTTTTATAAAAGATCTAAGAGATGAGAAAGCTATTAAATTAACTAGAATATTTATTCTTATTTTTGGTTTATTTTCTATATTAGTAGCACTACGATTTACTTTTATCTTACCTACATTGTTACTTGCTTTAGCAGTTTACTCAGGAGCTTTTATAGTCCCGTGTTTGCTAGGGATTTTAGGATATAGATGTGAAAAAATATATGCATTATTAGGCATTTTATTTGGAGGGAGTTTGGCTCTTTATGGTAAATTAATGGGAGGAACTACAGGAAATATGATAATTATTTCTTCTTTTCTTATTAATTTAACTATATTAATTATTCCCAGATTTAAAAAAGCATAAATACAAATAGTTAACTATAAAATAAAAATAAAGGAGAAACATATGAATAAAATTAATATTAGAAAATTTATCGATAGAGAAATAACTCCAGAAGAAGCTCTAGCCCTTACTAAAATTAATGGTCTTCAACTTATTGAATTATTTGCAGTTGCTAATGAAATAAGAAAAAAATATTGTGGAAATAAAGTTCATACTTGTACTATTTCAAACGCAAAATCTGGTAGATGCGAAGAAGATTGTAAATTTTGTGCTCAATCAGTTCATTACAATACCAATGTATTAAGTTATGATTTAAAAACTAAAGAAGTTCTTTCAGAAGAATATATAAACGCAGAAAAATTAGGTAGTTCAAAATTTGGGATTATAACTTCTGGTAGGAGTATAAAAAAAGGGTCTAAAGATTATTCTGATATTAAAAAATTTTTAGAAGATACAAAATCTAAGGGAAAAAATATAGATTTATGTTGCTCACTTGGACTTCTAAATAAAGATGAACTTTTAGAACTTAAAGAATCAGGAATGACAAGGTTTCACTGTAATCTTCAAACCTCTGTAGGGGCATATGAAGATATTGTAGCTACAACTCATAAAATAAAAGATAGAATTGAAACTATAAAAGCTGCTAAAGAAGTTGGTTTAGAAGTTTGTAGTGGAGGAATAATTGGTATGGGTGAATCTTGGGAAGATAGAATTGAAATGGCCTACACTTTAAAAGAATTAGGTGTTGATGGTATTCCTATAAATATTCTTAATCCAATCTCTGGAACGCCTCATGGAGAAAGAAAACATCTTTCTATGGATGAAATCTTAAAAACTATTGCTATATATAGAATTATATTCAAAGATAAAGTAATAAAAATAGGCGCTGGAAGAGAAAGTATCTTAAAAGATTTTACCGGTATGGCTTTTTTAAGCGGTGCTAACGGGATGCTTGTTGGTGGTTACTTAACAACTAAAGGTAGAGACTCCCAAGAAGATTTTAATCTTATAGATAGTATTAAGAAGTTATGGGAATAAAATTAAAGAAAAATAGTACTAATCTTTTAATAGATGAATAGCTAAGGAGAGATATTGAATGAATTTTGATAAAAAATTTGATAAATACGAAGAAAATGCTCATATTCAAAAGATTGTTGCAATGGAATTAATAGGTTTAGTTCCTAAAAAAAATATAACACTATTTTTGAGATTGGTGCTGGGACTGGTATTTTGACTAAAAATATAGTAAAAAATTTAAAATATCAAGGTCTAACAGTCAATGAAAAATATTTAGAGAGTGAAGAATATATAAAAGTTTTTCCTTTTATAGAATTTATAGGAGGAGATATTGAAAAATTAGATATAAAAAAAAGTGATTTAATTGTATCTAGTTCAGTTTTTCAATGGATAGAAGATATAAAAAAATTGTTTGAAAAAATATTCAATATTTCAGGTACTTTGGTATTTTCCATCTATATAAAGGGAAATTTAACGGAAATTTCAGATCACTTCGGAATCTCATTAAAATATTTAGATATGAAAGAATTAAAAGCTCTTTTAACTTCTTATTTTAAAAATGTCAAAGGATATGAAAAGGAATTTAAATTAACCTTTGATACTCCTATAGAAGGATTAAGACACCTTAAAAATACAGGGGTGACAGGGATAGGTCAGACAAATGTGAAAAAGATGAGGAGTTATTTGTCAAAAGAGTTAACCTATAAAGTTGAGTATTTTATTTGTGAAAATTAAAATTTCATTTATCACTAAAAAGTGTTAGTGTTTAAAACAAAATACGAGGAGACTACTATGAATAAAAATGAACTTCAAAAATATATTATAGAAAGGATACCTATTGTAAAAGAAATGGACTTTATTATTAAAAAAATAGAAGATAATCAAGTAATTGTTTCTGGAGAACATAAAAAACATACTAACCATACTAATTCAGTTTTTGGAGGAAGTATTTCGTCTATCTTAACTTTGGCAGGTTGGAGTAGAGTTAAAATTTTATTAGAAAACATTGACCCTAGTGCTGTTATCCTTGTAAAAACAAGTAACATTAATTTTATAAAACCAGTGATAAAAGATTATATTGCAATTACAGACCCTCTTTGAAAAAAGGATATAATGAAATTTGAAAAAATATATAATAAATTTGGGAAAGGACGGATCATAGTTAATGCTGTCTTAAAACATGAAAATTCCTGTGAAATTTTGGCTGAATTTACAGAAGAATTTGTTGCAGTAAAAAAATGTGAGTGATGGATCACTTCTACTATGAAATATATGACTATAAATATTGTAATTATTTAGGTAAGGGAAAGAGGGGGAATTAAAATGAGTCAAGAAAACAAAATAAAAGAGTGGGCAAATCCAACACCAGCGGGCTTAGTAGCTTTAGCAGTTGCATGTTTTGGTTTCTTTGCTATACTTTAAGTGGTAGAGTAACACATGACGCGTTGCCATTACTTGGAGTGTGGCTTTTAGGTGGTTTTGTAGTTCAGTTTGTAGTTGCACTTTTAGATTTAAAACAAGGAAATAATACTGGAGGAAATACATTTTTATTCTTCAGTGCATTTTTTATGCTCGTTAGTGGTATGGGGATGATAATGAAATTTAATATGATTCAAAAAGGTATAGTATTTGATGCCCGTATCGATGGATGGGCATGGATGGTATTAACATTATCTTTAATTCTTTGGACGCCGGCATTTTTTAAAAGTACTAGATTACTTACCATTGTAATATTGGCATTAGACGTATCTTTGCCATTCGTTACATTAATGGATTTAGGAGTTTTACCAAGAACTTATGCAGTTATACCAGCATGGGGATTTTTGACTGCTGGAATAGTTGCAATTTATCTTGCATCAGCTATCGTAGTAAATACTGCTTATGGTAAAACAGTCTATCCGCTTCCTGGACCTTTCGAATTCAAGAAAAAAAGTTTAAAAAAAGTTACTCTATAACTAGACTTGTGCAAATTTAAAAATTCAATAATTTTTTATAATATGATTTTTTTATGTGGGAATTCCTAAATTTAATAGGAGTGGGTCTATCCCGAATTACGTGTAAATCCAATTCTTAACTATTAAAGGGAGAGCTGTTGAAACTGCTCTCTTTTTAGATATATTTTTCTACCTGTTCTGGATAAATAATTACTAACATTCTTAATATTATTTCCCAAGATCATACCTTTTGAGTCCATTTTTTAGATATATTTAGGTTACTAAATAAAGTATTTTTTCTAACGATTCATCAGTAGGAAAGATTGCCTTAGATCTACTTATCCTTTTAAATTGGCTATTAATACTTTCAATTGCGTTTATTGTATACATCATTCTTCTTATCTCTTGTGGATACTCAAAGAAACAGCTTAATTCAGTCCAATGGGTATACCAAGATTTAAGTGCTGATGAATATTCAGGGTATTCAGGTGAAAGATTTTCTAGGGCTGTATAACCTGTTTTTTCATCTATAGCTTTGTAAACTTCTTTTAGTTCTTGCGCAAAAGATTCCTCTCTTTGTAATTAAGGAATCTAAGAGTATTTCTTATTTGATGAACTACACACCTTTAAACTTTAGTTTCAGGATATAAAGCATTAATAGCATCTTTAAAACCAGGCAATCCATCAACAGAAGCAATAAATATTTCTTGAAAACCTCTGAATTTAAGAGAATCTAATTCTTTTAGCCATAATTTTGATGATTCGATTTCTCCAATAGTAATACTTAATATATCTTTCTGACCTTCTAAGTCAATTCCTACAATAACGTAAGCAGCTTTTTTTATTATCTTGCCATTTGACTTCACATTAAAGCAAGTCGCATCAAGAAAAACAAAAGGATAACAAGCTTTTAATGGTCTATTTTTCCATTCTTCAACTTTGACTAAAATTTTATCTGTAATTCGGCTTATTTGAGAGGTAGAGAAAGATAACCCATAGATCTCTTGAAGAGATGTTCATTGATGTCAGAAGTGGACATACCATGCCCATACATAGATATTATTTTATCTTCGATATCAGAGATATCACGAGAATATTTTATGCATCAGAAATATTTTCAATATCATTTTCTTCAAATATTTTTTTAACCAACGGATTAATGTTTTTCACCTTTTTACTCATAAAAAATCCCTCCCTAATTACTAGATTATACCTCTAATAGTTAGGAAGGGAATATTTTAATTTACACTAAATTTGGGAAACGCCCGGAAGAGATCTAAATCTCTTCCGTTTTTTTATCTTTATCCTTTCATGGATCTAATCTTAGTGGGTAAAGAAAAAATCTTGATAAATCCTTCTGCATCATGATGATCATATAGATCGCTGGCTCCGAAAGATGAAATTCCTTCATCATAGAGAGCATTAGGAGATATTCTTGCTGCAACTTTTATATTCCCTTTGTATAACTTAAGTTTTATCGTTCCTGTCACTACCTTACACACTTCATTTATGAACGCGTCCATACCATCTTTTAATGAACTATACCAAAGCCCATTGTATACGATTTCTCCATATTTTTGCCCTAAATTCTTCTTGAAAGCCTGTGTCTCCTTATCCAAACAAATACTTTCCAACTCTTTTATAGCAAAGTGTAGAAGTGTTCCTCCAGGAGTTTCATAGATACCTCTAGATTTCATTCCTACCAATCTATTCTCTACGATATCTACTACTCCTATTCCATGTTCTCCCGCTATTTTATTGAGTTTCACCAAAAGATTAGCAGGAGATAACGCTTCTCCATCTACACTTATAGGTGTTCCTGATTTAAATCCTATCTCCACATATTCCGCTTCATCTTTAGCGTTTTCCAATGATTTCACCATCATATATAGGTCATCACTATGTTCATTTTCCAAGAACTCTATATCTCCCCCCTCATGACTTATATGCCAAAGGTTTTGGTCTCTCGAATAGATTTTTTCCTTAGTTACCGTAAGCTCTATCCCATTAGCCTCAGCATAATCTATAGCATCTTCTCTAGATTTTATATCCCATTCTCTCCAAGGAGCGATTATTTTCATCGTAGGAGCTAATGAAGCTATTCCAGTTTCAAATCTTACTTGGTCATTTCCTTTTCCTGTACAACCATGACAAATATATGTAGCTCCTTCTTTTTTAGCTATATCTACCAATATTTTAGCCATAAGTGGTCTAGCTAAAGCTGTTCCCAATAAATATTTATCCTCATACATCACTCCAGCTTTAAGCCCTTTGAAGGCATAATCTTTTACAAACTCCTCGGCTACATTTTCTATATAAATTTTAGATGCTCCAGATTCAATAGCCTTCTTCTTTACTACTTCCATCTCGTCATCTTGTCCTACATTTACACAAACTGCGATAACCTCTAATTCATAATTATTTTTTAACCAAGGTACTATTATCGATGTATCCAATCCACCTGAATATGCTAATACTACTTTTTCCATCTTTTTTCCCCCTTATTTAATATATGTTTTAATTAATTCATTATATCTTTCTCCATTAACAATCTTTTTCAACGCCTCATCTATTGTCTTCAATAATTCTGTATCCTTTTTTCCCATAGCTATCGCATAGTTTTCAGATTCTAATACATGGGTAGCTAATTTTAATCCATTATTTTTTTCTATAGTTTTACTAGCTTGCTGGTAATCTAAGATAATCATATCTATTTTTTCAGCCTGAAGTGATAATACAGCTTCATGTAATTTATTATATTTTTGTACTTCTACCCCATCTAATTTCTTAGCAAAATCATCGGCTATTGTATCACTTGTAGTTCCCATTACTACACCTATCTTCTTACCCTCTATGTCTGATTCTTGTCCTATATTTTTAGACCCTTCTCCTGCCATAATTACTTGACTTACATCAAAGTAAGGTAATGAAAAGTTTACATTTTTCTTACGAGCTTCAGTAACTGACATTCCAGCTACAATCAAGTCTATTTTCTTAGTTTGTAATGCTGGTAAAAGTCCACTAAAATCCATTCCAACCACCTTAAATTTTAATCCACTTTCCTTTTCAATTTCAGCTAATAAGTCCATATCAAACCCTACTATCTTATCCCCTTCCATATATTCAAATGGAACAAAGTTAGGTGCAGTTCCCACTATATAAACTTTTTCTCCTTCTGTTCCCGATACTTTTTCCGACCCACACCCTACTATCAGTAGAGATACCATTACCATCATTAATTTCATCATCTTTTTCATCTTTAAACCTCCTGTTTATTTTTTATTCCTTTAAAAATTCCTTGGCATCCACTATCTGTCTTTCCACCGATTCTATACTTGTTCCACCGTAACTTTTTCTTTCGTTGACACACTCCTCTATACTTATTTTTTTATTTATATCATCTTCAAATAGATCGTTGAATTCTTTAAATTCCTCTAATTTCAATTCTGATAATCTTTTTTTATTCATCTCACAGTAAACGACCAGTTCTCCGACTATTCTATGGGCTTCTCTAAATGGCAGTCCTTTTTTTGCCAAATAATCTGCCACATCGGTAGCATTTATAAACCCATTTTCAATTCCTTTCATCATATTTTTTTCATTTATCTTCATAGTAACGAGCATCTCTTTAAAGATAACCAGCGATATCTTTATGGTATCTATGGAGTCAAAAATTCCCTCCTTATCCTCCTGAGTATCCTTATTGTAGGCCAATGGCAGCCCCTTCATAACAGTCAATATTCCCATTAAATTCCCGAAGATTCTACCTGTTTTCCCACGGATAAGTTCTGCTATATCTGGATTTTTTTTCTGGGGCATAATTGAAGATCCTGTGGAATACGCATCATCCAAACTTATAAAAGAAAATTCACTTGTAGACCATATTATTATCTCCTCAGCCAGTCTAGACATATGCATAGATACCATAGAAATTATAAAATTAAGTTCAATTATAAAGTCTCTATCACTGACAGTATCCAAACTGTTTCTAGTGATCTTAGGAAATCCAAGTTCAGCAGCTACAAAATGTCTGTCAATATTATAGGTTGTTCCAGCTAATGCTCCAGCTCCTAGTGGCATTACATTGAGTCTTTTATATGAGTCTTCCAATCTATCCAAATCCCTTTTAAACATCTCATAATAAGCTAAAATATGGTGGGAAAATAAAATAGGCTGTGCTCTTTGCATGTGGGTATACCCCGGCATGATTATTTCTTTATTTTTCTCTGCTATCTCAACTAAACTATCTAATAATTCTATCAAAATTCCTTTTATAGTTACGGTTTCTTTTTTTATATACATTCGGATGTCCAGAGCTACTTGATCATTCCTGCTTCTAGCTGTATGGAGCTTCCCCCCTACATCTCCGACTAATCTTATCAACCTTTTCTCAATGGACATATGGATATCCTCGTCCTTTATATCAAAGATAAATTCCCCATATTTTATCTCATCTAATATCTGTAAAAGTCCACCCTGTATCTTTAGTTGTTCCTCTTTCCCTATGATATTTTGTTTCGCAAGCATCTTTGAATGGGCTATACTTCCCTTTATGTCTTCTTCATACATCCTCTTATCAAAATTTATAGACCCATTGAATTCCTCCAATATTTTTGCTGCTTCCTTATTAAATCGTCCACCCCAAAGTTTCATTATTCCTCCCTGAATATATTGATTTCATCTTTTTATTTATGGATTATCCACCAAAATATTTATTTAATAGTTCTTGATATTTCCCATTAGATTTTAATGCTTCTATCCCTTCATTGAGATTTTTAAGTAGTTCCGTCTGGCCTTTTTCAAGGGCTATGGCTATTCCATTTGTTCCTTTTTGCTGCTCTTTCGGTAGACTTATTTTCTTTAAGTTTTTATTGTTTTCCAAATAATAATCTGCCGTAATCTCGCCTACTATAACAGCATCTATCTTTTGTGTATTAAGCTCTAAGACTGCTCCCGTAAAAGAATTATAAAATTTTACCTCTGTACCCTTTATTTTAGAAGCGATACCTTCCTGAAAACTTCCCAGTGGTACTCCTATAATTTTACCCTTTAAATCTTCCGCTGATTGAATCTCCTTATTTTTTTTGTTTACTAAGACTGTTTGCCAACCACTATGATAGATATCAGTAAAATCTACAGCTTTTTTTCTCTCTTCTGTAGGTGACATACCGGCTATTACCATATCTATCTTCTGTGTCTGAAGTGCCGGTAATAATCCGTCAAAACTTAAGTTTTTCCATTCTATTTCATACCCTAAATTTTCAGCCAAGGCTTCCATAAACTCAATGTCAAATCCTATCATCTTTCCATTTTCAAGGTATTCATATGGCTTATATTCTGCATTGGTTCCTATATATAATTTTTTTATCTTGTTAGTTGTATTTTCTACCTCTATTTTTTGTCCACATCCAACCAATACAACCATCATTAAAATCCCAACTAAATTTATTAATTTTTTCATAATTTTTCATCTCCCTTTATTTTTTATGAGTTAAAAGAAATTCTTCTTTAATTTCTTTTAATAATTCTTCATCTACTATTATTTCCACTGCAGTCATCACCATAGATAAGATAGCTTCTTTCATCCCTTCATGAGCTTTTTCAGTTATACTAGCCTGTGCAAATTCTACACTGTGACCTATTAATTCCCTTTCACTTATAGGAAAATAAGGATGAATGACCGGGCAACAGTAACTGATATCCCCTATATCTGTAGAACCTACTTTCCCTCCGTTTTTAATCTCTTTCACACCTAAAAGCTTTAAATTTTTTATATAAGTTTCGGATAATTTTTTATTGGTTATAAGATCTTTAAAACTGTACTCATAATTTTCCATTTTCAGCCTAGTTCCTGTAGCAAGGGCTGCTCCTTCAGCACATTTCTTTACCCTCTCTGACAATATTTTTAATTCTTTATCGCTCCTACTCCTCACATAAAAATCTGCCGAACAAAAATCTGGAATTATATTGGCAGCTTCTCCTCCATTTTTAATTATTCCATGAATCCTGTCGGTTTCACAAATTTGTTGCCTCATGGCATTTATCCCATTAAAAAGAGTTATAACTCCATCCAAAGCATTTATTCCCAAATGAGGAGAACCCGCCGCATGAGCCGTCTTACCAAAATATTTAAACCTTATAGCTTCCATAGCTTGAGAACTTCCACTCTCCACATGAAATTTTCCTGTAGGGTGCGCCGACATAACTATATCTATATCTTCAAAGACCCCTGCTTTTGCCATATCTACCTTGGCTCCGTCAGTTTCCTCTGCCGGTGTCCCAAGAACTATTACTTCCCCCCCTAATTCATCTATCAATTCTTTTAATATAAGTCCTGCTCCTGTACTGGCTGTTCCCAATATATTGTGCCCACAACCATGTCCTATCTTAGGGAGTGCATCATATTCTGCTAGAAAAGCTATCTTAGGACCATCTTTTTTAGAAGTATAAGTGGCTTTAAATGCCGTCTTTATCCCTACAAATTCTTTTTCTATCTGAAACCCATTTTTTTCTAAAAGACTAGTATGGGCATCGCTTGCTTTTATTTCCTGATTCCCTAATTCTGGATTTTTATAGATATAATAATTTAATTTTATTAATTCATCTGTATGATCCGAATAAAAAATTTCTGCCTTCGTTATCATAATTTCCTCCGTTTTTTCTTATTTTTTGGTATAAAAAAGAGACCCTGCTGTTTTCAACAGAATCCCTGTTAGATTAGCATGACTTATTTCCTATTTAATTTTTATTAATCCTATTTATTTTCATTGCAATTCCTCATTTTAATTTTTTTTAAAACCATTTTTTTAATAATTTATCGTATGTACCGTTTTCTTTTAATGTTGTTAAAGCAGTATTTATTTTTTCCAATAATTCTGCATTATCCTTAGACACTGCCATTGCATATTCTTCTTTCTCTCCCTCTGCAGAAGTAATTTTTATACCCTCGTTATTTTTTACAAAATTCTTAGCTGGTTCCCCATCCAATACCACCGCATCTATCTTTCCTTCCTTTAAATCCATGATAGCTACATATCCTGCATTATATTTTTTTACTTCTACCCCATCTATCTCACTGACAACCACATCTCCTGTAAATCCTAATATTACTCCTACTTTCTTCCCTTTTAATTCCTCAAAATTTGAGATATCTTCTGCACCTTCAGCAATTATAATCACTTGATTCGCTTTATAATATGTTTCACTGAAGTTTACAGCTTTCTTTCTTTCCTCAGTAGCCGTCATCCCTGCTATTATCATATCCACTTTTTTAGCCTGCAATGCTGGTAATAAACCGTCAAAAGCCATATCTTTAATCTCTACCTCTATCCCTATCTCCTTTGATATTTCTGCCATCAGATCCATATCAAATCCCACAGTTTTTCCATTTTCTAAATATTCAAAGGGAGCGAACTCAGCATTGGTTCCCACGTAGATCTTTTCTATCTTTTCTTTGCTGTTATTTCCACAAGCTACCATAAATATTCCTATTATTGCCACTACCATCATCTTCATCATTTTATTTATTTTCATTTTCTTCCTCCATTTTATAATTAAGTTTATTTTTTAATGATTTAATACCTTATCTAAAAATTCTTTGGTTCTCTCATGTGTAGGGGCTTCAAAGAACTCTTTGGGAGCAGCATCTTCTAATATAACACCATAGTCCATGAAGAATACTCTGTTAGCTACACTTTTGGCAAATCCCATCTCATGGGTTACAACTATCATGGTCATTCCAGATTTCGCCAGATCTCTGATTACATCCAGTACCTCCCTTACCATTTCGGGATCCAGAGCTGAAGTCGGTTCATCGAACAAAAGTATGTCCGGTTCCATAGCTAAGGCTCTTGCTATGGCAATCCTTTGTTTCTGCCCTCCCGATAATGAATCTGGATAAGAGTTTTCTTTATCTTCCAAACCTACTCTTTTCAATAATTTTTTTGCCTTTTCTATTACCTCTTCCTTTTTTATTTTTTTGACCTTAATAGGTGCCAGCATTAAATTTTCCAGTACCGTTTTGTGAGGAAATAGATTGAAGTGCTGAAATACCATCCCTACATTTTCTCTGACCTTGTTTATGTCAACTTTGGGATCAGTTATATCTTTTCCCTCTATAACTACATTTCCCGAAGTTATCTCTTCTAGCATATTAATACATCTTAAGAAAGTAGATTTCCCCGATCCAGAAGGCCCTATTACTGCGACTACCTCACCCTTATTTATCTCCTTTGTTATTCCCTTCAATACCTCTAAACTTCCAAAATTTTTATGTAAATTTTTTATTTTAATCATTAATTTTTCACCTTCTCCTCTATCTTTCTCATAAATTTAGTAAATAAACCAGTTAATATCAGATAGATCATTCCCACTGCCAGGAGCGGTTCTATACCTCTATAGGTTTGACTGGTAATTATATTCGCTGATCTAAGTAAATCTACTCCTCCAATAAATCCTACTATAGAAGTTTCCTTTAAAAGTGTGATGAACTCACTTACTAGAGTCGGTAAAATTTTTCTCACTGCCTGAGGTACTATTACCTCCTTCATTGTAACAAAATAATTCATTCCAAGAGCTCTTGCTGCTTCACTCTGACCCTTATCCAGCCCTTCTATTCCTGCTCTTATTATTTCTGCTACATATGCTGCACTATTTAATCCAAAAGCTAATCCTGCTACTACTAATATTGGTACATCTCGGAGTGATCCCACAAAGATTACATTAGCTAAAACCATTAATTGAACCACAGCCGGTGTTCCACGAATTAAATCAATATAGATCAGTGCCCCTTGAGACAATGGATTAAATTTATTTTTAAATGGATAAAATTGACTCAGTCTACAGAGTGCTAACACTACTCCTAATACTATTCCAATTATCGCTGCTAAGATTGTTACGTTGATGGAAAATAATAAACCTTTCAGGATATACATATATCTATCTCCCTCTATAAATATCCCCTTCAGTGTTTCTAAGTATGCCATTTTGCTCCTCCTAATTTTACTGTTTAATAAAAAAATCCCAAAATATGTAGTTATACTACAGACCTTGGGATAAAAAAA
Organism: Psychrilyobacter sp.; assembly: GCF_037132775.1. Taxonomy (GTDB): domain Bacteria; phylum Fusobacteriota; class Fusobacteriia; order Fusobacteriales; family Fusobacteriaceae; genus Psychrilyobacter. Next base: position 8,799 of record NZ_JBAHZY010000079.1, on the reverse strand, counting down.
GCCGTCATATTAATTGACGGCTGTAATTTAAATACTAATTATACTCATAGAGATATAGTTATACTATCTCTAATCTTTGCAAAAAAGTCTATCCGAAGATCAGCCTGTTTATAAATTTAGTTGGGTGTGATTTTCTTCTCCTTATCCTACTGTTCATTAACATGACTGGTCCTCCTCTTTTTTTAATTTATTCTTTACTTTATTTAAAGATATTCTATCACAACTTATTTCATCTGGTCAACTTTTTTTTAAAAATTTTTTTTTTATAACACCTTTTCAAACCTAGCTATTTCTTGGATTCTATAGCCATCATCTATTATGAATTTACCTTTTTTACCCCAGTCTTCAGAGTCCAATAGAGCCTTTCCATAAAAATCTACAAATTTAAATCTATAGTTGGAAGAATAGATCTCAAAGGAAAAATTTCCCTTTAAAAGATCTATTATGTCCACCAACCTGTCCAATAATTTTTTAGACCTTCTAAAAAAAACATTTAAAATAAGTTCTCTTTCATCCTTTGAACTAATCTTTAGGTCCTCCAACATGGAATTTAAAATAAAAAAATTATCTATTTTCCCAATAAATTTTATTTTAAAGTCATCTCTTTTAAAATTATCTTCATCCAAGACTTTCATTATGCAAGATCTTTAGTTCTTTTAATTGGGCAAAGGTCTCCACACATGGTACAAGTTTCTCCATCTCTAGGTTGAGATGATTTTCTATATGCCTTTGCTTTTATAGGATCGATACATAGATCTAACATCTTATCCCAGTTTAATTCCCCACGAGCCTTACTCATAGCATTATCCCACTCCATGGCTCCTGGTATTTGTTTGGCTATATCCCCTGCATGAGCTGCTATTCTACAAGCTATTATTCCCTCTTTCATATCATCTAAATCTGGTAATTTCAGATGTTCTGCTGGGGTTACATAACAAAGAAAATCTGCTCCACTTGCTGCAGCTATAGCTCCACCAATAGCTGCAGTTATATGATCGTATCCCGGGGCGATATCTGTAACAAGCGGTCCCAATACATAAAATGGTGCTCCATGACATAATTTTTTCTCCAATTGCATATTAGAAGCTATCTCATGTAGTGGTACATGACCAGGTCCCTCTATCATTACCTGTACATCCCTTGCCCATGCTTTTTTTGTCAATTCTCCCAAAAATAATAACTCTTGAATTTGGGGAGCATCTGTTGAATCCTTTATACTTCCTGGTCTGAGTCCATCTCCTAAACTAAGAGTTACATCATGCTCTACACAGATATCCAGCAGCCTGTCGTAATGCTCATAAAATGGATTTTCTTTATTATTTAATTTCATCCACTCATATAAGATCGCTCCTCCACGACTTACAATCTTAGTCAGTCTAGGATTGTTATCTACCCTCTCTACACATACTTGATTTAATCCAGCATGGATAGTCAGAAAATCTATTCCATTTTTTGCATGCTCTTCCACTACATCAAATAAATCGTCTACCGTCATATCCTTTATGTTTTTACCATATTTTGCTACTGCATCATACATCGGTACAGTTCCCAACATTACATCAGAATACTCTATTAACTTAGTTCTAAATTCATTAGTAGCTCCAAAAATACTTAAATCCATGATAGCGTCGGCTTTATATTCCAATGCTTTTATTACCTTTTCAAACTCTAAATCTAAATCATATGAATCTTCTGATACTCCTAAGTTTACATTTACTTTAGTCCTCATCCCTTCTCCAACGGCTATTCCCCTGAGAGATTTATGATTTTTATTGGCAGGTATTACAATCTTTCCCTCACTCATCTTTTGAAGCAATGTTTTTTCATCTATAGCTTCAGATGCCAGTACATCTCTCATCTCCTTTGTTATTATTCCCTTTTTAGCTGCATTCATCTGTGTTGTATAATTATTCATCCTATCCCCCTATAATATTTTTTAATCTTTTAATTTTTTTCACAATATTTTCTGCCCCTACTATCTCACTTACCAGACATATGCTAGTTGCTCCTAATTTTTTTACCTCTTCAATATTGCTTTCTTTTATCCCACCAATGGCTACAAATGGTAAGTTTATATTCTTTACCACCTCCTCTAAATATCCCAGCCCTACGGGATCTTTTTCCTTTGTAGTAGTCTTGAATATAGGTCCTACTCCAATGTAGTCAGCTCCATCTAATACAGCTTTCTTGGCATGTTCCAAACAATGAGTAGATTTACCAATTATCTTATCTTCTCCAATTAACTTTCTCACATGGGATATATCCATATCATCCTGCCCCACATGAACCCCGTCTGCATCCACTAAAATAGCTATATCTACATGGTCATTGACTATAAAAGTAACATCATTTGCACGACACAAACTTCTTATCTCAATAATTTCTTCTACCTTTTCCCTTATGGATTTTTCCTTTTCTCTATATTGGATTATTTTTATCCCGCCATCAATCATAGATTTTACACAGTCTATATTAGATCTTCCAACAGCAAATTTTTCTCCTGTAATCCCATATATCCCATGAGGTAGAGTTCTTTTAGTTTTTTTCATAATATCCACCCTCATTCATAACAATATTAGCCATCATAGAAGCTACTATCAAAACCTTAGGAGAATAAGTTTTATATTCTTCTATTCCTTTTTTAAAATCTCCAACTACATATATATTGTCTCCAAATTTTTTGGTTGAAATATCATCTAAATCATGGTGGGCTATGCCAGAAGCTGAGACAATAAGTTTATTAGAACTATGAAATTCCTCTATCAGTAACTTTTTATATTCCTTTTTATCAAAGGCTTCCACCAAGATATCACAGTCACCAAAGAGTTCTTTTATATTTTTTTTTTCAATTTTTTCATCTATAATTTCCAGATCTAAATCAGGTGCTATCCTCTCTAAATTTTCCTTTAAGGCCTCAACCTTAGACCTACCGATTTGATCATGAAAATAAAACTGCCTATTGAGGTTTGAAAGCTCTATCCTGTCAAAGTCAGCTATCTTCAGATTGGATACCCCGCTTCTCACCAGGTTTACCGCCACATTTGATCCTATCCCACCAGCTCCTAAAATACCTATCTTCACACAATCAACTCCCAATCTTTATGGACTACTTGATAACCTCGGGCTCTTATGGCTTTTTCCGTCTCTTTCACACTTCTGTTATCTGAGATTTCAAATTGTGGTGTTGATTTTTCTAAGTCGCTATATGCACCTACATTGGTTTTAGATCCTGCTGAAAATTTAGTCACTCCAAGTCCGATTAGATTATCCCTAAATTCAGCCACTTCCCTGGTGGAAATATTTATCCCCGCCTTAGGCAGAAATAATCTATAGGCCAAGACAAATTGAACAAAACTAGGATCATCTAAGATATACTTACTCTTATAACCTCCCTCTGCCTCATTTATTCTAGGCAGCGAGATGGAAAATTCACTGTTTAAATATTTATCTGTAAGATATTTGGCATGAAGTCCCGATAAATAAGCTTCCTTTCTCAGATTTCCCAATCCAAATAATGTACCTATATTTATACTTCGAAGTCCTGCACGAGCTCCCCTTTCTGGAGTATCCAGCCTCCACATATAGTCTGACTTTTTCCCTCCCAGATGGACATCTTTATAAATTTTTTCATCATAAACTTCCTGATATATAGTCAGCCCATCTACTCCTATTTCACCTAATTTTCTATATTCTTCGGTGCTCAATGGATATATTTCTATGACTACAGAATCAAAATATTTTTTCAATATTTTTACAGCATCCTCTATATAATCTACTCCCACTAGCCCTTCGGCTTCCCCTGTTAAAAGGAGGATATGTCTTATCCCCGTTTTTGAAATTTCCACTGCTTCAGCCTCTATCTCGTTTAGTTTAAGGTGTTTTCTGTCTATCTTATTATTTTTATTAAATCCACAGTAGGTACATTCATTAGTACAGTAATTTGATATATACATGGGGATATATAGACTTATTATCTTCCCAAACTGCTGTACACTCCTCCTTTGAGCAACCTTTGCCATCTCCTCTAGATGATCCTTGGCCTTTGGAGATAATAGATTTAAAAAATCAAACTTAGTTAATTTTTCTTTCCCTATAGATTTTTTTATCTCTTCATGGGTAATTTCTTTCAGGTATTTTTCCATATCAAAATCTTTAAATCTTTCTATCTCACTATAAAACGACATTTCTCCTCCTATTTTTTTACTAAACCACATTAATTATTATGTAAAAAACCTGTCAGTGGTGACGAGGCATTGGCATATCTACTTTCCTCTGCCATCTTAGCTTTATATGCCATCCTACCTGCTTTTACTGCCATTGCAAAGGCTTTCCCCATATCTGATGGATTGGGAGAACAGGCTATTGCAGTGTTCACAAGGACTGCTGCTGCTCCCATTTCCATAGCTGCTGCTGCCTGAGATGGTTTCCCTATCCCTGCATCTACTATGATGGGCAGATCTATATTTTCTATCATTATCTCTATCATTGCCTTGGTTTCAATTCCACGATTTGATCCTATAGGAGACCCCAAAGGCATTACTGCTGCTGCTCCAGCTTCTTTTAACCTTTGCCCTGCTATTAGATCTGGAGTCATATAGGGCAGGACTATAAATCCTTCATCTGCCAATACCTTAGTTGCTTTTATCGTTTCTGCATTATCCGGCATAAGATACTTCATATCGTTTATTACCTCGATTTTAATAAAGTTTCCGCATCCTGCTGCTCTTGCTATCCTTGCTATTTTCACAGCTTCCTCGGCATTTCTGGCTCCTGATGTATTGGGTAATAGAGTAATATTTTTAGGAATATAATTTAATATATTTTCATCCTTATTATTAAAGTTTACCCTTCTAAGTGCCATGGTTATTATCTCTGACCCACTTGCTTTCAGCATCTTTGGTATCTCATCTTTCGAAGAAAATTTACCTGTTCCTGTCAATAATCTGCTCTCAAATTCCACTCCGCCTAATATTAATTTATCCATCTCTATCCCCCCGATACAAAATATAATACTTCTACACTGTCTTTTACACTCAAATTACTTGTCGTCCAAAGTTCTTTTTTCACGATTTCATCGTTATGCAGGATCACCACACCATCACTATCTAACCCAAAACTTTTTATCAGATCATAGATATTCCCTGCTTCTATTTTTTTCACTTCACCATTTAAAGTTATCTCCATCTGTCCCCCTATAATCTTTATATAATAAAAAAACCGCATACCCACAGGTATACGGTTATAATCATTCTCTAAAAAAATATAACTTACTATTAATTTTATAAAAAAATCTCCGCTTTCCTACGCTAGTGCTAACTAGATTCAGGTTCAAAGGGTCAGTAATTATACTTCTCAGCCATATGGCTCCCCCAGCTATCTATTCAATTGTCTCTTGTCTCTTGTCTCTTGTCTCTTATCTCTTATCTCTTATCTCTTATCTTAATTTAAGTCTATATATATTTTCTATTTTTGTCAACCTTTTTTTAAAATCTATATTTTATCTGTGTATGCATAGTATCAGCATCCTTTTACTTTATTTGGATCATTTTTTCTTTTATTTCTACCATTTTTTGAAACACTTCTATTGAAATTTCTCCTGTTCCTAGATCTATCCCTGCTCTATGTAACCCGTGAAAATCCGATCCTCCAGTTAAAATAAATTCTTTTTTTTTGGCTTTTTTCAGAAGCTTCTTCCGTTTTTTTATGTCTATATTTGGATAATATAGTTCCAATCCATCCAATCCATTTTTTACCAATTTATCTATTATATTCACCACTGTATCATCCGAATGGGATATGAGATGAGGATGAGCCAGGATAACCACAGCTCCATTAGCTTTTAGTTTTTTTACCACCTCTACCATATCCACTCCTACCTTGGGGACGTATGCAGGTTTCCCATCTCCTAGATACCTGTCAAATACCTCATTCATGGTAGCTGCAAAGCCTTTTTTTATAATCATCTTGGCTATATGAGGTCTCCCGATTACATTTCCAAGGACTTCACCTTCTACTTCAGCTAAGCTTATCTCTATCCCCAACTTACTTAATTTTTTTAGCATCTCTAAAGTTCTATCGTGTCTTTTCTCCTGCAAATTTTTCAGCCATCCCAAAAATGCTTCATCCTCTAAATTTAAAAGATATCCCAGTATATGGATATCTTTACTCAAAAAATTTGCTGAAACTTCTATCCCATTCACAAAGGTTATTCCTACTTTTTCAGCTTCTAGTCTTCCTTCTTTCAGCCCATCGACATTATCATGATCGGTGATAGCCATTACTTCTATATTATTATTTTTAGCTAGTTCTACCAGTTGTGTAGGAGTCAGTGTCCCGTCTGAAAACGTAGAATGCATATGTAAATCTATCATGATCTTCCCCCTTTAATGTTTCATCCTTTCACATATCTGCTCTAATTCATCATCTATATAGACCGCATCTATCAGATCATCCATCCATGAATGTCTCTCCTCTATCTCGGAAATCATATGAATTGCTGCTGCTTTCACTGTGTTTTCCTCACTCCAGATTGCATGGTTTAAAAACCTCAGATCATTCTCGCCGGCTTCATTTAATTTTTTTATTGTATTTTTACATTCATCACACACATGAATACACCTCTCTAAATCAGCTTCGTCTTCTGTTTTCCCTACTTCATATACACTGAGACTTCTACCTGATTCTCCACATAATTCACAGGCTGATTTAGATCTTCTCACCATTTCTTTCCCAAATTCGGTTACATTATTTTTTCTGCCTTTACTTCTACCTGTCCATTTAGCCATGACCCCGTCTCCTTTTTAATTTCTTATTCCCATCTAGTATTATATCATAAACAACATAAAAAAATTAGTAATTAAATTGGATACTATAGGAAATTTATCGGAATACAGAGATAAACTTCTTAAATAAAAATTTTATTTGCTTATCTCATTGACAGGGTTTAGACTAGTTTTTTTGCCCATGATAAGTGTTAAAATATAACTTATATCTCTTTTCTTTTTTAAAGGAAATAACATTAAAGATGGATATAAATATAGAGTGAATATTTAAAAAAAATGGTGACATAAATAAAGTTGAATAATCAAAATGTTGCGTTAAACATAAATTTATTGTTCCTAAAAGACAAAGTTTATGGAGGTTATTATGAAATCAAATACTAATAAAAGTTATATTTCTTCTTACTTAGCTCTTTTTATTGGATTTTTATTATCCTGTTTAATATTTTATGAAATTAAAAATTTGAAGATTAGATTTATACATGGAAAATTATTTTTCTTAAATGAATTTATAAAGTGGGATTGGACAATTTTTATTTTTTTGAACTTAATAACTATAATATTTAGTAGATCAATCTATAATAAAATTACATATACTAATAAAATAGAAAATTTAATCAAGAAATCTGTAGAGGATGAAAAAAAATTAAGACTGTCTACTCACATTATAGAAAATATACCTGAGGGTGTAATAGTTACAGATAAATATAATAAAATTATTTCTGTAAACGATTCATTTTTAAAAACTACCGGGTATAAAAAAAGGGATTTAATTGGATCTAACCCTAAAATTTTAAATTCAAATCACCATAACCCATTTTTCTATAAAGAAATGTGGAATTCTATTAAATATAAAGGGGGGGGTGGCGGAGTGAAATATGGGACAGAAGAAAAAATGGTAAAATCCACCCTGAATGGTTGAATATAATAACAGTGCGAAATAAGAAGAAGAGAAATAACATTGATTATCATGTTGGTATGTTTTCAGATCTTTCAAATCAAGAACATATAAGAAAACAAATTCAACATCTAGCATATTATGATTCATTGACAGATCTTCCAAACAGAGAATTATTTAATAGCAGAGCAAAAAAAATAATTATAGACGCTGACCTGGAGAAAACCAAGGTAGCTTTTATGTTCTTAGATTTAGATAGATTTAAAAATATAAATGATGCTTTAGGACATTCTTCAGGTGATGAGCTTTTAAAAAAAGTTGCGAATTCTTTAAAAGAAGTAACACTTGAAGATGAAATCGTCTCAAGATTTGGTGGAGATGAATTTGTAATTCTTATACCAGATTTCGATTTAATAGATGATTTAAATAAACGAATAATAAGTATATCAAATGTGTTTCAATCTGCTTTTAATATTGATGAAAAAGAACTTTTCATCACTTCTAGTATAGGTATAAGCCTTTATCCTTTAAATGGTGAATCTTTAGATGAGCTTCTCAAAAATGCGGATACAGCAATGTATTTTGCTAAAAAATCCGGGAAAAATAATTTTAAATTTTATACAGAAAATATGAATTCTAAATTTTTGAAAAATCTTGACCTTGAAAATAAAATGAGACAGGCATTACATAATGAGGAGTTTTATCTAGAGTATCAACCGCAGGTAAGTACAGTCACAAAAAAAATTATTTCTTGTGAAGCACTTATTCGTTGGAATAGCCCTGAATTTGGGACTATCTCACCGGATGAGTTTATAAGTATAGCGGAAGATAGTGGGTTTATTATTCCTATAACAAGATGGATCTTAGAAAAAGTTTTTTATGAAGGGCGGTGAGTCTTGTCAAGCACACCACCACATATTTTCAAGGAAAACTTCATTTGCAGTAAAATAATTTAATACTTTTCGCGGTCTATTTCTAATTTTTTCTACAGTTCTTTCTAACTCATCATCTGGTATTTCTGAAAAAACTGTTCCCTTTGGATATGTTTGTCTCAACACTCCATTAAAATTTTCATTGCTACCTTTTTCCCACGGCGAATAAGGATTACAGAAGTAAACATCA
>NZ_JBAHZY010000050.1:0-10593 GCF_037132775.1 Psychrilyobacter sp. | reverse complement strand
TTCAGAAATACCAGATGATGAGTTAGAAAGAACTGTAGAAAGAATTAGAAATAGACCGCGAAAAGTATTAAATTATTTTACTGCAAATGAAGTTTTCCTTGAAAATATGTGGTGGTGTGCTTGACAAGACTCACCGCCAATAATATCTTAAATATAAAATAGAGGGGCCCTAAATGATAATTCAAAAAAGCAAAAGAATGAGAGAATTAGTATATGATCAATTAAAAGCATTAGTTATAGATGGCACACTGCAACCAGGAAGTCGAATTATAGAAACTGATTATGCAGAAAAATTTCAAATAAGTAGAACACCTATAAGAGAAGCTATTCGAATGTTAGAATTAGAAGGTCTTGTAGAATCTCAATCAAAAGGTGGAGTCACAGTAACTGGAATTAATAAATTAGATATAGATGAAATCTATAAGATAAGAATTGCACTAGAAGAAGTAATTCTTAAAGAAGTTATATTACAGGCAAATTCTGATGGTATCCAAAAATTAGATGATCTCATGAAAGAAACTAAAAATCTTCTAAATGATGAAAATAGAATGAACGATGTATTTGATCTTTTTTCATCATTTAATGATCTTCTTTATGAAATAGCAAAACTAAACAGAGTTACAGAAATGATTAAAAATTTAAATTTTTATATGAAAAGATTTAGAAAAATGGCTATAGATAGTGGGGCACGAAAAGAGATTGCATTTCAGGATCATAAGGCTATTGTAGAAGCAATAAAAGAAAAAAATATTATAAAAACTTTAAAACTCAATAAAATGCACTTAGAAAGATCTAGGAATTTTATTATTAATATTCTTTTAAAATAAATAAAAGCTATAATGTGTGATTTCTTCTCTTTGAGTCAACATTTTATAGCTTTTTTTAATATATATATATTAAAAAAATTACTATGTTAATATTCCCTCAATAAACCCCACAATTGAAAAATAACCTTGAAATTTAAACGATAAGATTGAAAACAAAACAAAATTTGACAAGTTTTGTTTTATTGAGTATAATTACCTTGGAATAAGAATCCTGTATACAATATACAGAATTTTTGAAGAGGAAGTTCAATATCATATCGATGTTTAAATTAAGTTTTAAACCGGAATACCAGATTCAAAAACTGTTAGAATCTGTGTTAACTCTAAAAATTTTAGATAAAAATTTATTCAATCTAAAATTTGGGGTAAATAATGGAATTTAAATTTAGATTTAAATGTAATTATTTAGGAGGGAAAAATGGAAAAAGCAATAAGTATTCAAAATAAAAAATCAGGAATTAAGGTGTTTGGAATGTCAATCCAATTATTCTTACTTCCATTAGTAGCAGTATTATTAGTTCACTTTACAGATTCATTACCTACAGGTATTGTAGGAGCATTAGGGTTTTCATTTGTGTTTGGAGCTGTATTCGGAGAGATCGGAGACAGATTACCTGTATTTAAGGAATATATCGGTGGTGCACCAGTTTTAATATTCTTAGCAGCAGCATTCTTTGTATACCAGGGTTGGTTTACAGAAAGAGAAATAGAAATAGTAACTCACTTCATGAAGAAGACAAAGTTCTTAACTCTATATATCATTGTTTTAATGACTGGTTCAATCTTTGCAGTTAATAGAAAGTTACTATTAAAGTCTTTAGTAGGTTATATTCCAACTATCTTAGTAGCAGTAATAGGGGCATCGATTATGGGAATCTTAGGTGGTTTCATCTTTGGAATTTCTCCAAAGGACATCATGATGTTATATGTACTACCTACAATGGGTGGAGGAAACGGAGCAGGAGCAGTACCACTAGCTGAAATCTATGAGGAGGCTACAGGAAACTCTAAGGAAGCTTACTACTCATATGCAATCGCAATATTAACAATCGCTAATATCTGGGCTATCATAGTAGCAGCATTTCTGAATAAGCTAGGTAAGAAGTACCCAGCATTATCAGGTGAAGGGGAGCTTGTAAGAGTTGGAAACCTTGAATTAGAAGAGGATGAAAAAGTAGAAGTAACTCCAAGAGATATGGCAGTAGGATTTATAGTAGGTCTTTCAGCTTATATGATTGCTACTTTCTTAAATAAAAATGTTGGTATCTTATCTGGAATTCATACATATGCATTGACAGTATTACTTCTAGTGGCATTTAATGGATTTGGAATTATCCCACTTTCTATAAAGCAAGGAGCAGGAAAGTTCCAAAAGTTCTTCTCTAAGCAGCTTACTTGGGTTCTTATGGTAGGAGTAGGAATAGCTTATACTGACTTAGGGGAAATTATTTCTGCAATTACACCAGCAAACTTAATTATCGCATTAATGATAGTTATAGGAGCTACTGTTGGAGCAGGTGTTATGGGTCATTTAGTAGGGTTCTATGCTATTGAATCTTCTATCACCGCAGGTCTTTGTATGGCAAACAGAGGAGGATCTGGAGATATAGAGGTATTAGGAGCATCAAAGAGAATGAACCTAATCTCATATGCACAGATTTCATCCAGACTTGGTGGAGGACTTATTCTTATAATTGCTTCGATAATATTCAAAATGTTCGCTAAAGGTTAATTAAATTTAAATAGTTAAATGAAAGTCAAGAATTTTTTCTTGGCTTTTATTTATGAAAAAAGAAAGTTTTTTAGATAAAACGTATTGTTATCAAACAATATATTGTAAAAAAAACATTGACAAAAGAAACTTTAAAAAGATATAATCAATTGTCTAAAAAAATACTGTATACAATATACAGCATGAAGGAGGTAGTAATTTGAAAAGGTTAAAGATAACAGAAACAGCGCTTAGAGATGGTCATCAGTCTCTAATTGCCACCAGGTTAAAAACAGATGAAATATTACCAATCCTTGAAAAAATGGATTGTGTTGGATATCACTCTTTAGAAGTATGGGGTGGGGCAACATTTGACGCTTGTATAAGATTTCTGGATGAAGATCCATGGGAAAGACTCCGAGAAATAAGAAAGAGAGTTAAAAATACAAAATTACAGATGCTTTTAAGAGGTCAAAATTTACTTGGATATAGGCACTATGGGGACGATGTAGTTGAAAAATTTGTAGAAAAATCTATTGAAAATGGAATTGATATTATAAGAATATTCGATGCTTTAAATGACTATCGAAATATTAAAACTGCCGTAGATGCAACAAAAAAATATGGTGGGCACTGTCAAGTGTGTATGGCATATACAACAAGTGAGATACATACTGTAGATTATTATGTTGAAAAAGCAAAAGAGATCGAAGCTATGAAAGCTGACTCTATATGCATAAAAGATATGGCGGGAATTTTACTTCCAGAAGTTGCCTATGAATTAATCACAAAAATAAAAAAAGTAACATCTATACCAATTGAGCTTCATACTCACTGTACTTCAGGGATAGCTTCGATGCTCTATATGAAAGCTATAGAAGCTGGAGTAGATATAATAGATACTGGTATCTCACCATTTTCTGGGGGGACAGCTCAGCCGTGTACCGAAGTATTTGCAGAAATTTATAAAGGTCATGAAAGAGATCCTAAATTAAATTTAGATCTTTTATCCGAAATAGCTGATTATTTTAAACCAATCAAGGAAAAATATAGAGCCGAAGGACTTTTGAATCCAAAGGTAATGGATGTTGAACCTAAAACAATTAAATATCAAGTTCCAGGGGGGATGTTATCAAATCTTTTATCACAACTTGAAGGACAGGGAGCTGCTGATAAATATGAAGCAGTGTTAAATGAAATTCCCAGAGTAAGAAAAGATTTAGGTTTTCCACCTTTAGTTACCCCTCTATCTCAGATGGTGGGAACACAGGCTGTATTTAATATACTAACAGGATCAAGGTATAAGGTAGTTCCAAAAGAAATAAAAGACTATGTTTTAGGAATGTATGGTCAAGCACCTGCAGAGTTAAATGAGGAAATAAAAAAATTGATAGTTAAAGATGAACAACCGATCACCCATAGGCCGGCAGATGATATAGAACCGGAATTTGAAAAACTTACAATGGAAATTGGCGATTTAGCAAAATCAGAAGAAGATGTACTTATGTATGCCTTATTCCCTGAGATAGCTAGAAAATTTTTAGAAAAAAAAGGCAAGCCTCAAGTGGAAGAAATAGAGGAGTACCATATCAACATAATAGTTTAAGGTGGTGAAAAAATTGATATTTCAAGCACAAATGACCTTTCCAGAGGGGTTACAACTAACGGCAATAGCTATGACAATAGTATTTATCTTATTATTTGTTTTATCTTTAATTTTGGGATTATTTAAATATATCCCTCAAGAAAAACAAAAAGTAGTACCTCAGAAAAAAAGACCAACAGTCGCAGCAGTAACAGGTGTAAATTATAGTGAATTAGAATCTGATGAGGATATGATGGTAGCAGCACTTGTAGCTTCTATGGAAGCAGCAGGGGAAGAAAAAGATACTAATTACAAAATAACTAGAATAACGAAACTATAAACGGAGGGTTATTGAAAAATGAAAAAAATATATAAGATAAAAGTTAATGGGAAAGCATACGAAGTGGAATTACAAGAGATAAGTTCGGTACAAGGTGAAATAAAAGCAGAAACAATAGGTCAGTCAACACCAATATCTATAGCAACCGGAGGAGAAAGTGTCACTGCACCAATGCCTGGTGTGATTATAGATATTAAAGTTAGTAAAGGTGATAGTGTTGCCAAAGATCAGCTAGTCGCAGTTCTTGAAGCTATGAAGATGGAAACTGAAATTTTTGCGCCGAATGCCGGAACTATAACAGCGGTTAATGTGGAAAAAGGTGCGCAAGTTAATTTAGGAGATACAATAGTATCTTTAGGATAGGAGGGAGAAAATGCTAGAAATTATAACACAATTTATAGGGAGTTCAGGCCTTTCTCTTTTAAATATGAAGCAAGTAATAATGATGATGATTGCATGTGTATTTTTGTACCTTGCAATAAAAAAAGGTTATGAACCTTATTTACTGATACCGATAGCATTCGGAATGTTAATGGTTAACCTTCCAGGCTCTGCCTTGATGGATGAAGGAGGATTATTTTACTATTTATATAAGGGTACAAAATTAGGAATCTATCCACCATTAATTTTTTTATGTGTAGGAGCAGGAACAGATTTTGGACCACTCATAGCTAATCCTAAAAGTTTATTATTAGGAGCAGCAGCACAATTTGGAATATTCTCTGCTTTTTTAGGAGCAATTTATCTTGGATTTTTAGGACCAGAGGCAGCAGCAATAGGAATAATAGGTGGAGCAGATGGACCAACAGCAATCTATTTAACTTCAAAATTAGCACCTCATTTATTAGGACCAATAGCCTTAGCGGCGTACTCATATATGGCACTGGTTCCTATTATTCAACCACCAATAATAAGAGCTCTTACTACAAAAGAAGAGAGAAAAATAAAAATGGAACAGGCAAGACATGTAAGTAAAAAAGAAAAAATAATATTTCCTATACTTGTAACTGTTTTAGTTGTATTATTACTTCCAAGTTCTGCACCTTTAGTCGGGATGTTAATGTTTGGAAATTTAATTAAAGAATCAGGAGTAGTTCCTAAATTAACAGAAGTTGCTTCAAATTCTTTGATGTATATGATTACAATTGTATTAGGATTAACTGTAGGAGCAACAGCTGATGCAGAGAACTTTTTAAATCCTCAAACATTAAAAATTATAGCTTTAGGTCTTGTAGCATTTTCAATAGGAACAGCAAGTGGAGTAATTTTTGGAAAAATAATGTGCAAATTATCAGGAGGGAAAATAAATCCTATGATAGGAGCAGCAGGAGTATCGGCAGTACCTATGGCGGCAAGAGTTGTTCAAAAAATAGGACAAGAGGAAAACCCTCAAAACTTCTTACTGATGCATGCAATGGGACCAAATGTAGCAGGAGTAATTGGTTCAGCAGTAGCAGCAGGAATATTACTCAATGTGTTTAATTAACAATTAATAAAGGAGATGTCAAAATGATAGGTATTTGTGGAAATGAAAAAGCATCTGATGCAGTTGTAACTGTTAATTTAGAGGCTCAAGGGAAAACAGTGGAAATAAAATCTAAACTTAAAGGAATGTTTGGAACTCTTATGGAAAAAGCAGCTATGGAAGCTTTGGATGAACTTCAGATTGAAAATGCTCATGTTAAAGTTGAAGATTTTGGAGCTTTGAATTTCATAATAAAAGCAAGAACAAAAACTGCAATTAAGAGAGCTATAAATGCTGGAGGTATAAATTGATGAAAAGATTAAGAAGAACTATGTTATTTGCACCAGCAAGTAATCCTAAATTACTTTTTAACACATCTATTTTCAAACCAGATTGTATTTTATTTGATTTGGAAGATGCTGTGAAATATGATGAAAAAGAAGCAGCTAGAGATCTATTAGTAGAAGCTCTAAAAGCTGTTGATTTTGGAAATTGTGAAATATTTGTAAGAATAAATCCTTTGAGAACTCCTTTTGGAGAGAAAGCTCCTTTTGGAGAATTAGATGTAAAGGCATTAGTTCCAGCAGGTCTTACTAGAATGAGACTTCCTATGTGTGAAAAGCCAGAACACATAGTGGAATTGGATCAATTATTAAGTGAAGTGGAAAAGGAAAATAATATAGAAGCAGGAACTGTAAAAATTCAAGCATCTTTAGAAACGCCTCTAGGTGTCATGAATGCTTTAGCTATCGCACAATCTTCTGATAGAGTTGTGTCAATTTCATTCGGTGCAGAAGACTTCACAAGAACTCTTGGAACAGATAGAACTAAAGCAGGAACTGAATTATTCTATGCAAGATCACAAGTATCTATGGCTGCCTCAATAGCTAAAGTTGACGCAATTGACACTGTATGGTCAGATGTATCTGACATAGAGGGCTTTCGAAAAGAAGCTGAATCGGCTAAAAATTTAGGATTTGCAGGTAAGTCTTGTATTCACCCATCTCAAATAAAAGTTGTGCATAATATATTTACACCATCTATGGAAGACGTAAATAAATCTATTGAAATACTAGAAGCAGCTAAATCAGCTAATATAGAATCTGGAGGAGTTATAACTGTAAATGGTAAAATGGTAGATATTCCTGTAATTGCTAAGGCAGAAAGAGTTGTGAGTCTAGCTAAAGGTGCAGGGTTGATTAAATAATTTGGAGGATAAAATGAAAAAAGAAATTTTTATTAATAGAGCTGGAAGAGAAATTCCTACTTACATAGAAGGTTACGGAGATGTTAAAGGATATGAGGGACCTTTCGCAGTTGAACCAACAGGGGAAAAATATGCACCTCAAAAATCTGGATCTAAACCAGGACTTAAAAAAGTTCTTTCTAATTTAAAGGAAGCTATCCAAAACTCAGGTCTTAAAGATGGAATGACAGTATCCTTTCATCATCATTTAAGAAATGGAGATTATGTATTAAATATGGTTATGGATGAAATTGCAAATATGGGAATTAAAGACATAACTATCTGTGCTTCATCTCTTACAAAAGCACACGAGCCTTTAGTAGAACACATTAAAAATGGAGTAGTAACTGGTCTTGAAACTTCAGGATTAAGAGGTAATATCGCAAAAGAGATAGCTAAAAATAATATCTTAGGAAAACCTGTTATTTTTAGAAGTCATGGGGGAAGAGCTAGAGCAATTGAAGCTGGAGATGTAAAAATCGATGTAGCTTTTATAGCAGCTCCAACATGCGATACTATGGGAAATATGAATGGTAAAGATGGAAAATCTGCTTTTGGTGTAATGGGCTATCCTATGGTCGATGCTAAATATGCTGCAAAAGTAATAGCTATCACTGATAACTTAGTAGCCTTTCCTTTAGTAGACGTTTCAATCTCAATGTCTGACGTAGATTATGTAGTAGTAGTAGATTCTATCGGAGATCCCGAAAAAATAGCTACAGGAGCTACAAGAGTTACTAAAAATCCAACTGACCTTTTAATTGCTGAAGAAGCTGCAAAAGTATTGGTTGCCTCAGGTTTAGTTAAGGATGGATTTGCATTTCAAGCCGGATCTGGTGGAGCTTCATTAGCTGTTTGTAAATTTTTAAGAGAATATATGGAAAGCAATCAAATTAAAGGTTCATTTGCAGCTGGAGGAATAACGGCTTATCTTGTTGAATTATTAGAAGCAGGATTATTTAATGCATTGTTAGATGTTCAAACTTTTGATGGAGCAGCAGCTTCTTCTGTAGATAGGAATAGAAATCATGTAGAGATGTCAGCGTCAACATATGCTAATCCTCATAATAAAGGATGTTCAGCTCACCAACTAGATATGATGATTTTATCTGCAACAGAGATTGATACAGATTTTAATATTAATTCAATCACAGGTTCAACAGGAATCATTATGGGAGCTCTAGGTGGAGCACCTGATACTGCAGCAGGAGCTAACTTAACAGTAGTTGTAGCCCCTACTATGAGAAAAAGAATTCCTATTATTTTAGATAAAGTTACTAATGTAGCTACTCCGGGTGAGACAATAGATGTTTTAGTTACTGAAAGAGGTATTTGTATAAATCCTAGAAGAACTGATTTAATCGAAAAAATGGAACTTGCAGGGATAGAACTTAAAACAATTGAACATTTAAAAAATGAAGTAGAGATACTTACAGGAAAACCAGAAAGAGTATCTTACGAAGATACAATAGTAGGTATTATAGAATATAGAGATGGAACTGTATTAGATGTTATAAGACAAGTTAAAGCATAAATAAAAGGAGGCTTTGTGCCTCCTTTTATTTATATATATATATTTTAATATATATATGTTACAACATTAATATTTGTTATAATTAATATTTGTTATATAGGAGGGGTTGAATGAATCAGATAATTTTAAGTTTATATTTTTTTATAGTTATCTTTATAGGATATAGTTCTTATAAAAAAATAAGGGGATCAAAAGATTATTTTATAGCTGGAAAAAATGCCGGTGTAAGGGAAGTTGCTGGAAGTCTTTTGGCAACAGTATTAGGAAGTTCAGCAATTATAGGAAGTGTTAATTTTTCCTATGCCAATGGATGGGCTGGATCTTGGTTTATGCTCTGTGCTGCTTTAGGTCTTTTAGGTCTTTTGCCTTTGGTAAACAAGTTAAATAAATATAATAGTTACAACCTTCCAGAACTCCTGGGAGAATTTTATGGGGATGAAGTAAAAAATCTTTCGTCCGTTATTATACCTATTGCATGGATAGGTATAGTTGCGGCACAAATTATGGGATCTGCTAAGATAATTTCTATTTTTGTGGATATGAATTATTCTACTGCAGTTATTATAAGTGGTTTAGTATTTATTGCCTATACCTTTTTAGGTGGACAGCTCTCCATTATTAAAACAGATTTTATTCAATTTATATTTATAATAGCTGGAATTATTCTTTGTTTTACTTATATCTTAAAAGATGGAGGAAATATGAGGGGGATGGGGCTGATCAATGAAAAATTTGGTTCTTTAGATCTTTTTATTATGATCCTTACCTATTCATCTACTTTCTTGGTGGGGCCGGATATTTACTCCAGGATATTTTGTGCAAGAGATGAGAAGACAGCTAAACAAGCAATAAAATTATCCATTGTAATTTTAATCCCATTGGGATTTATTCTGGCAGGGATAGGAGTTTATGCGAGTTCAAACTACGGGATAGATATAGTCAATGGATCGGTGTTGATGTTTTTAGCAGACAGAGTATTACCTCAGCCAATAGTAATCTTGCTTTATTTTGGACTGTTATCAGCAGTTATCTCTTCAGCAGATACAACCCTGCTTACAGCCTCTTCTACCTTTGCTCAAGTCTTTATGAAGGACCTAAGGGAAGAAAACGCTATTAGATTAACCAGAGTATTTGTTCTTATTTTCGGTTTGTTTTCTATATTGATAGCATTAAATTTTACCTTTATATTGCCGACATTGCTACTTGCTTTGGCGGTTTATTCAGGAGCTTTTATAGTTCCTTGTCTAGCAGGAATTTTAGGATATAGATGTGAAAAAAAATATGCTATATTAGGAATTTTGTTGGGAGGAGGTTTGGCTCTCTATGGTAAATTAATGGGGGGAACAGCAGGAAATATGGTAATTATTTCTTCTTTTTTGATTAATTTTATTGTATTAACTATTCCAAAATTAAAAAAAGTATAAAAATATCATGAATTTTATAAAAGAATATTATTAAAAATTATAAAAAGGAGAAATATATGAATAAAATTAATATTAGGGATTTTATTGATGGAGAAATAACTCCAGAAGAAGCTTTAGCTCTTACTAAAATTAAAGGTCCTCAACTTATGGAATTATTTACAGTTGCTAACGAAATAAGAGAAAAATATTGTGGAAATAAAGTTCATACCTGTACTATTTCAAATGCAAAATCTGGTAAATGCGAAGAAGATTGTAAATTTTGTGCTCAATCAGTTCATTATAATACTAACGTAACCACCTATGATCTAAAAAATAAAGGATATAATGGTCGTATAAATTCATACAAAGAGTGTTTAACCTTAAGCAAAAAAATAGGGTATAATTTAAGAAAACAATATGGGGGATTTTGATTATGAATACACGAAAAACTTACTCTTCTAAGTTTAAATTTAAGATTGTTT
>NZ_JBAHZY010000059.1:0-5546 GCF_037132775.1 Psychrilyobacter sp. | reverse complement strand
ATATATGCTAAAATGTTTATATCCTTTTTTCATAAATTAACTCCTTTAATGTTTGTTGTCGTAACTACATTATATCGGTTTTTATGAAAAAAGGTCTTTTTTTATTTCAAGTGGTCGACTTGAAATGATTATACACCAAAGATAAAAAATGGCATAGTCATAGTATGAAAAATAATATTAGAAATATTGAATTATCTGAATCACCAATAGGTTTGGCAGTTACATTCATAAAAAATAATTTAGATAAAAATATAAAATTAGAAAAAGTGGCTTCCCTTTGCAGTATGAGTGTTTCCCATTTTAGTAAAATTTTTAAAAGTGAGGTTGGAAAAACATTTAAAGACTATTTAAATGCTAAAAGGATTGAAAAAGCAAAATATCTTTTAAGAGAAAGTAATAACCCAGTAAGTACTATAGCATATTCTTTGGGATTTGAAGACATCAGTTATTTTGCAAAAATATTTAAAAAGTATGTAGGTGTAACTCCTTCGAAATATAAAGAATTATTTAAAAAAAATGATATAATTACCTATTAAAGAGTTAAAAAAAAGATTTAAACCAGTTTTTTTAACTCTTTTTTTTTTAATTTTTTTAATTATATAATCTACCTTCTTTTATTTAAAACTAAAGCTTTTTAAGTTCTTAAAATTCAAATCCATTTGACCTCAATAATAAAAAACTACTTTTTTTTAATAAAATAGAACCTTTTAATAATTTCAGCAAATTGTTATTGTTTATATCGTAGACAAACAAAACATATCGGAGGGATTAAGGATGGTTGAAGTCAGACAAGTGAAACAAATCACTTTGAAAGCAGCAAAAATTATGATTGAAAGAGCGATTATAAAAGCAGAGGAGACTGAGGTGCCAGCAGTAGTTTCAATAGTAGATGCAGGGGGAAACCTTCTGGCAATGGAAAGAATGGATGATGTATTTGTTACCAGTATAGACATTGCAAATAACAAAGCATATACTTCGTGGGCACTCAGATGTGGTACTGATGAAATGAGTAAAGTAATACAACCAGGAGAAAGTCTTTATGGATTAAACTTAACAAATGATGCAAGGATTATTTGTTTTGGTGGTGGATTCCCAATTATTATGGATAATCAGGTAATAGGAGCTATCGGAGTAAGTGGTGGTTCAGTAGAAGAAGATATGGCTATTGCTAAAGCAGGTTTAGAAATTTTATAGTTTGAGGTGGTTAAAAATGAGATCAAAAAGATTTGAAGCATTAGAAAAACGTCCAGTTAATAAAGATGGATTTATAGGAGAATGGATAGATGAAGGACTAGTGGCAATGGGAAGTCCTAACGATCCAAAATCAAGTTTAAAAATTGAAAATGGCAAAATAGTAGAACTTGACGGTAAAAAAAGAACAGAATTTGATATGATAGACAGATTTATAGCTGATTATGCAATTAATCTTGATAAAGCAGAGGATGCAATGGCTGTTTCATCACTTGAAATTGCAAGAAAAATTGTAAATATTCATGTTTCGAGAGATCAGGTTTTAGATATAACAACAGGGATTATTCCAGCTAAGATGACCGAAGTAGTAGCTCATATGAATGTTGTTGAGATGATGATGGCTGTTCAAAAGATGAGAGCAAGAAAAACACCTTCTAACCAGTGTCATGTTACTAACTTAAGAAGATAACCCAGTATTAATAGCAGCAGATGCTGCCGAAGCTGCAATCAGAGGATTTGACGAGCAAGAAACAACTATTGGTATAGTAAAATATGCTCCATTCAACGCTATCTCTATATTTGTAGGAGCTCAAGTAGGTAGAGGTGGAATATTAATTCAATGTTCTGTAGAAGAGCTACTGAATTAGAGCTAGGAATGAAAGGATTTACAAGTTATGCTGAGACTGTATCAGTATATGGAACTGAGCAAGTATTTACTGATGGAGATGATACTCCTTGGTCAAAAGCATTCTTAGCTTCAGCCTATGCATCTAGAGGATTAAAAATGAGATTTACATCTGGAACAGGATCCGAAGCTTTGATGGGTAATGCAGAAGGAAAATCAATGTTATACCTTGAAACTAGATGTATCTATATTACTAGAGGATCAGGGGTACAGGGATTACAAAATGGATCTGTAAGTTGTATAGGAATGCCTGGATCACTTCCTGGTGGAATCAGAGCAGTACTTGCTGAAAATCTTATTGCAATGTTACTAGATCTTGAATGTGCATCTGCAAATGACCAAACTTTCTCACACTCTGATATCAGAAGAACTGCAAGAACTTTATTACAGATGTTACTTGGAACTGACTTCATCTTCTCTGGATATAGTGCAGTACCTAACTATGATAATATGTTTGCAGGATCAAACTTTGATGCAGATGACTTTGATGATTATAATATCCTTCAAAGAGACCTTAAAGTAGATGGTGGATTAAGACCGATATCTGAAGCTGAAGCAATAAAAGTAAGAAATAAAGCGGGTAGAGTAATACAAGGATTATTTAAAGAATTAGGACTGCCTGAAATAACAGATGAAGAAGTAGAAGCAGCTACATATGCTCACGGAAGTAAAGATATGCCAGAAAGAAATGTAGTTGAAGACCTAAAAGCAGCAGAAGAATTGATAAAAGGTGACGTAACAGGGATCGATCTTGTAAAAGGATTGAGTAAAAGTGGATTTGATGATGTGGCAGAAAGCGTTCTTGGAATGCTAAAACAGAAAATTTCAGGTGACTATTTACAGACTTCAGCTATTTTAAATAAAGATTTTAAAATAGTAAGTGCAATAAATGATAAAAATGATTATATGGGACCTGGAAGTGGATACAGATTAAGTGACGAGAGATGGGAAGAAATTAAAAACATCCCAAATGCTATAAACCCAGAAAGCATAGACTAGGAGAGTTGATTATTATGGAAAATAAATTTATCCCAATTGTAACAATTGAAGAAGCAGGGGAAGCAAAAATAGGAACTAAGGTAGAAGAGGTTGTTATAGGACTAGCTCCGGCATTTAAAAAAAGTCAACATAAGACCATTGTTGATGTCCCGCATGATATAGTTCTTACTGAATTAATCGCAGGAATAGAAGAAGAAGGCTTAACTGCAAGAATAGTAAGAATCACAAGAACTTCTGATGTATGCTTTATCGCAAATGATGCAGCAAAATTAAGTGGATCTGGAATTGGAATTGGAATTCAATCTAAGGGAACGACAGTAATTCATCAAAAAGATTTGCTTCCTTTAAATAACTTAGAATTATTCCCACAAGCACCTCTATTAACCCCTGAAACATTCCGATTAATAGGTAAAAATGCAGCAAAATATGCAAAAGGAGATTCTCCAAATCCCGTACCTGTAGCAAGTGACCAGATGGCGAGACCAAAATACCAAGCGAAAGCAGCACTTTTACATATAAAAGAAACAAAGCATGTAGTAGAAGACGGTGAACCACTAGAAATAAAGTACGAATTTTAATTAAAGGAGCTATTAAAAATGGATATTAAAAATATAAATCTTGACTCTGATTATCCTCTTGGAGAAAAGAGAAAAAAATGGTTAAAAACATCTACAGGGAAAACTTTAGATGAAATAACTCTTGAAAAAGTATTAAGTGGAGATGTAAAACCTGAAGATATTAGAATTTCTCCAGAAACTCTTAAACTTCAAGGGGAAATAGCAAAAAAAGGAAATAGACCAACTATTACAAAAAACTTCGAAAGAGCTAGTGAACTTGTTAATATTCCAGATGAGAGAATCTTAGAAATTTACAATGCACTAAGACCTTTTAGATCATCTAGAGAAGATTTATTAGAAATAGCTGATGAGTTAGAAAACAAATACTCTGCAACTGTAAATGCAAATTTTATAAGAGAAGCAGCAGAAGTATATGAAGACAGAAATAAATTAAGAAAAAGTTAGGAAGGGAATAGGAGTTTATGAAAATAATAATAGGTGTAGATATTGGAAATGCAACAACAGAAGTAGCTTTAGCAAGAGTAGACGGTGAAAAGTATGAATTTTTAGCTAGTGCTCTTCATAAAACAACAGGTTTAAAAGGTACGGTAGATAATATAGAAGGAATAAAGAGAGCCATTAATGATGCTCTTAAAAAAGTAGATTTAAACATCTTGGATGTTTCTGCAATCAGAATTAATGAAGCTATTCCTGTTATAGGAGATGTATCTATGGAAACTATAACAGAAACAATAATTACAGAATCTACTATGATAGGTCATAACCCTTCAACCCCTGGCGGAGTAGGACTTGGAGTGGGAGAAACAATCCTGCTTCATGACCTTTTTCAAGCGGAAAAGAATAAAAATTATATAACTGTAGTACCTGATAAAGTCAGCTTTTTAGAGGCTGCCTATAGAATAAATAAAGCCCAAGAAAAGGATTATAAAAGAACAGGCGCAATTATTCAAAAAGATGACGGAGTTCTAATTAATAATAGACTTATAAGTAAAATTCCTATAATAGATGAAGTTCTTTATATAGATAAAATTCCCCTTGGAATGAATGCCGCTGTGGAGGTTGCTCCTCAAGGCAAAATAATTAATGTAATATCTAATCCTTATGGAATAGCTACAATTTTTTCATTGACGTCTGAGGAAACTAAAAAAATAGTTCCAATATCTAAAGCCCTTATTGGTAATAGATCTGGAGTAGTTATAAAAACTCCTCAAGGAGACGTAAAAGAAAAAATTATTCCATCGGGAAAAATAGATATTCAAGGTAATTTTGGAAGTAAAAGTATCAATATAGAAGCTGGAGCCAAAGCTATTATGAAGACTTTGGGAAATGTTGATATAGTTGAGGATATCAATGGTGAAACTGGTACTAGCATAGGTGGTATGTTAAAGAATGTAAAAAGTGTAATGAGTAGTTTTACTGATGAGTCTATCGAAAATATTAAAATAAAAGATATACTTGCTGTAGATACTTTTATTCCTCAAAAGGTTAAAGGGGGAGTAGCAGGAGAGTTTATTTTTGAAAATGCTGTGGGAATAGCAGCTATGGTAAATACAGAAAAAAACCAAATAGCAGCAGTAGCAAAGGAAGTTGAAAAGTCTTTAGGAGTAAAAGTCATAGTGGAAGGAGTAGAAGCCGATATGGCAATTAATGGAGCTCTCACAACTCCAGGAACTAGCCGACCCCTTGTAATAATAGATATAGGAGCTGGTTCAACAGATGCCTGTTCTATAGACAAGAAAGGAAAAAAAGGTTTAGTACACCTGGCAGGAGCCGGCAATATGGTTACTCTTCTCATTCAAAAAGAGTTAGGAATAACAGATTTTAATCTGGCTGAAGACATCAAAAAATGTTCTCTTGCAAGGGCGGAATCCCTATTTTATATAAGGCATGAAGATGGTAATGTTCAATTTTTTGAAAAGTCTTTATCTCCTAAAATATTTGCAAAAAATGTTTTAATTGGCGGTGAGTCTTGTCAAGCACACCACCACATATTTTCAAGGAAAACTTCATTTGCAGTAAAATAATTTAATACTTTTCGCGGTCTATTTCTAATTCTTTCTACAGTTCTTTCTAACTCATCATCTGGTATTTCT
>NZ_JBAHZY010000057.1:0-12819 GCF_037132775.1 Psychrilyobacter sp. | reverse complement strand
TCAGAAATACCAGATGATGAGTTAGAAAGAACTGTAGAAAGAATTAGAAATAGACCGCGAAAAGTATTAAATTATTTTACTGCAAATGAAGTTTTCCTTGAAAATATGTGGTGGTGTGCTTGACAAGACTCACCGCCTTATTTATTTAATTTTGTCTTATTAGAATATCTATGATAAAATATTAAGTAATAAATTTTTATAGATTAAGGAGAAAAAACATGTTATTTAATGAATTAAATTTAGTTGAACCATTATTAGAAGCCGTTAAAAAAAAGGGTTACATAGAGGCTACACCTATACAAGAACAAGCTATTCCATTTATTATGGATGGAAGAGACATCATTGGATCTGCTCAAACAGGAACTGGTAAAACCGCAGCCTTTTCACTCCCAATCCTACAAAAAATCACTTTAAATGGTAAATCAAAAGATCTAACAGCACTGATCTTAGCTCCTACTAGAGAATTAGCAATCCAGATAGAGGAAAGTGTTCGTTCATACGGAAAAAATACCAGAGTTACGAGTACTGTAATCTTTGGAGGAGTTTCACCAATAAAGCAGATACACAGACTTAAAGCAGGACCAAATATCATAGTAGCTACCCCTGGTAGATTACTTGATTTGATTTCAAAAGGTTATATCAACTTAGATCTAGTAGACCAACTAGTAATCGACGAAGCTGACCGTATGCTAGATATGGGAATGATCATCGAAGTTCGTAAGATCATCTCCAAATTACCAGAAGAAAGACAGACTATGCTCTTTTCTGCTACTATGCCAGATGAGATAAAAGACTTAGTAAAAAGTGCATTGATTGATCCAGTGGATATTTCTGTGTCTGCTACATCTTCAACTGTTGATACTGTTAACCAAAGTATCTATCTAGTAGACAAAGGCGATAAGGCGGCTCTTCTGCTTCATATTTTGAAAAAACAGAAAATAAGTTCTGCAATTATCTTTGCTAGAACTAAGTTTAGAGCCAATGACATCAATGAGATGTTACTTCAAGCAGGATATAAATCAGACGTTATCCATGGAGAAAGAGCTCAGTCTGCCAGACAGAGAACTATCAGAGATCTAAAGAATGGAAATATTCAGATCTTAGTAGCTACAGACTTGGCTTCTAGAGGTTTAGATATTGACGACCTTTCCCATGTTATAAACTATGATCTTACTAGTATTCCTGAGACATATGTTCATAGAGTCGGTAGAACAGGTAGAGCAGGGAGTGAAGGGATTTCAATCTCATTCTGTGATATAGAGGAAAAAAGATTCCTTAGAACTATCCAAAAAACTATAGACAAAACTATTTACGTGGAGAAGGATCATCCTTACCACCTTAGAGATACAAAGCCTTCTTTTGGTGAGTTACAGTCAGCCAGAGAAGAGAGAAACAAGAAAAAATATGATTTTAAAGGAACTTCTACAGGAAGAAAAGCTCCCTCTAAAAGGGGTAAAAAAGGTCCTGCTAGAAAACCAAAAAGTATAAAAAAAGGTAGTTGAAAATTTAGGAGTTTATCACTATATTATAGTGATAAACTCCTTTTTTTCATTTCTACTTCCTTCACTCTACCTCAGTTTTTCCCTACGCAGTTCACATTTAAAATTAAGTATTAAATATACTTAATTTTAAAACTTGTGAAATCTCAAGACTTACTTTGCCTTTCTTACTACGTCTATTACAGTTCCATCTCTGTATTCTATTATTGCCACTATCTCATCGGTAAACTCTACTGCTTTAGGTTTCCCTGTCATAGCTTCCGCAATATTTTTTAACTCATCTATAGTCATGATCGGTAAGTTAGTTTTCTTTAATCTTTCGATTAATTCTGTTCTCTTAGGATTGATTGCTATCCCTCTTTCAGTTACTATTACATCCACAGTTTCCCCTGGAGTAGTCAGAGCAGTTACTCTATCTTTTATAGCAGATATTCTGGAGTTCGCTAATTGAGTTACAATTATAGCTAATTTAGCTCCAGCTGATGTATCTGCATGTCCACCAGAACCACCCATGATAGTACCATCAGAAGTAGTTGTTACATTTACGTTAAAGTCTATATCTATCTCTGTAGCTCCTAAGATAACTATGTCTAATTTATTTACTACAGAACCTTTGTTATCTGCATTTGCATACATAGATGCTGACATAGTCATATGTCCAGCATTTTCCTTAGCTGATTTTATAGCTGCCAAATCAAAACATTGTACATCAAATAGTGATTTAAACAATCCCTCTTTATACATGTCTACTATATAACCCGTTATTCCTCCAGAAGCAAAACTTCCTTTGATATTATTTTCGATCATCTCAGCTTTCATGTCTGCTGCTACTGCTAGAGATACTCCTCCAGCTCCAGTTTGAAAACTCATTCCATCTTTAAAGTATCCTGAGTTTTTAATTAACTCTGTAGTCATATTCGCTATTTTTAATCCAATTGGATTTTTAGTGATTTGAGTAGTTCCAGATACGATTCCGTTTGGATCTCCTATCGCATCTACAACTACTACATAGTCTATAAGTGTTTGAGGAATATCAATAGTTGTATTTGGATATTCTACCAGGTTATCTGTGATAGCCACTGTGATATCAGCAGTTTCTGCGTCTGTATACGCATATCCCAATGCTCCACAAGCTGATTTTCCGTCTACACCATTTATATTTCCATAATCATCCGATGTAGGAGCTGCTATAAAGGCTATATCTATAGTTAGATCTCCAGATTCCATTATTCTAGCTCTTCCACCATGAGTATGCATTACTGCTGGGTTTTCCAATTTCCCAGCTGAGATAGCTATTGCTACTGGTCCTGAGATATATGCAGCGTATATACTAGTTACTACTTTTTTTTCTATCAATTCTACTAATTCACCATGACATGGAAAGATTGAACTAGCTGCTATAGTTATATCTTTATATCCTCTAGCTGCTATCTTTTCCATTACCATATTTAGGATAAAGTCTCCATTTCTTAAATGATGATGAAACGAAACTACCATCTCGTCTTTTAACGGTAATTTATCTAGTACTGCATCTAAATTATCATGTAATTTTTCATCTCCAGGAAGCATATTAGTCAACTTGATTGATCTTTTAGTTTTTGTCCCTTTAGATGCCAAGTATCCACCATAGTGTTTTACTGCTCCATAACCTTTTATATTATCAGGTACTTCTCTACCTAAGATATTTTTCATATTTAATTCTCCTCTTGACTATTTTATCAATCCAATTACCCTTGCAGCATTAAGCGTGTTCATTGCTCTACTTATAACAGGTGCATCTATCATTTTACCATCCAAAGACAATACTCCTAAGCCCTCTTTTTCTGCTTCATCTTTCGCATACATAACTCTGTTAGCCCATGAAATTTCAGCAGCTGTAGGAGAATATACCTTATGTATTGTATTTATTTGTCTAGGATTTATAGCTAATTTCCCTGTAAATCCTAATTTTTTTGCATGCATTGTATCAGCCAGTAATCCTGCTTCGTCGTTAGTATCTGTAAATGGTGTATCTATTGCATCTATTTTTAATGCTTTACAAGCGTTTACTACCTTTGTTCTTGCATAAAATAATTCCTCTGAATCTTTCGTTCTTTCAACTCCTAAATCAGCCGCGAGATCTTCTCCACCTAAACAAACTGAATCTACTCTGCTACTTGTTTTAATTGTTTCATAGACAGTTTCTACACCATACGTAGTTTCTACTAAAGCGTGGATTCTGATAGATCCTTCCTCGAATCCCTCTTCTTTTTCTATTTTTGTTAACATCTCATCTAATTGTTTCATATCTTCAGGTGTTGCCTTTGGTAATAAGATAGCATTCGGTTTAAGTCTAGCCATTACATCTATATCTTCTAGTGCATATGGAGTTGAGAATGGATTTATTCTTATAACTACTTCTGTAGTCCCATAATTAAAAGTTTTCAATGCTCCTTTTATTAAGATTCTAGCTGCGTCTTTTTCTCCTAATGATACAGCATCCTCTAAATCTAATATAACTGAATCTGAACCAAAAACTTCAGCTGTCTGTAACATTCCCGGGTTATTCCCCGGCATAAATAGCATACTTCTTCTTAACATTACATCTCACCTGCCCTAGTTACTGCTGTTTCAATTCTAGCCTTTATTGTGTAATCAAGCGCTCCCTTATCGATGGCTTTTATCATAACACCTTCTACTTCTAATTCTTTCAAAGTATTTTCTATTAAAGTTCTTATCTCATCACCAAATTGTTTTTCCACAATACTTTCTAATTCTATTTCTATACCATTGTTACCTGGCATCAACATTATTGAAATATCATTTGATTCCAATGTCCCTGCCTTAGCTGGTTTTAATATTTTCATTATTTCACCTCTATATTTTAATACTCAAAATTTTATCACCAAGAAATTCGGTCCCAAATTTAACAAGTTACTACTCTTATTAATTATTTTATCCTGACTTTGTTCTCTCTTTTTTTAGTGATCAATATTTCAAGTTTTATTTTCATATCCAATTATAATTTACTCAATCTATTAAAAACTAAGAAAAAGGTAGTTTTAAAAACTACCTTCAATCTTAAAACTTTTAATTATTTTCTGCTATTTACTAATGCTTCTACTCTATTCATTTCGTTTCCTACGATCATGATACCTTCGTCTACACCCATTCCTGGTTTAGCTAATACTTGTAATGCTCCACAAGCCATTGCTATATTTGTAGTTACTTCAGCTGATCTGTTAGTTTCGTTACAAGTTCCACCAACATAAGATCCGATTCCTTTTTCGTTACAATATAAAACTGCTTCTGCTATATTGTTTACTCCTCCTAAATCTGGAGTTTTAATTTGTACTACATGTCCTGCTTTTCTATCAGCAAATAATTTAATATCCTCTAATGTGTTACACCATTCGTCAGCAACTAATTCTACATTAATTCCTCTTCTATCTAATTCAGCAGTTAAAGCAGCTAAGGCTTCTACTGTAGCTTCTCTTTCTTCTAAGTCCATAGGACCTTCGATTCTTAAGTGGAATGGCTTTGCAGCTTCTTCTAATTCAGCTAATAAATCAGCTTGTTTTGTGATATCTTGATTAAACGCTACTCCCATTGTTCCATATACATCGATGTGGAATATAGGCATATAGTCTTCAGATTCTCTTAATTTTAATACTCTGTTACTTAACCATTTTACATAGTCTTTTAAGATAGATCCATCTTTACCTAATTTAGTTTCAACATGGTTGATTAATGCATGTGGCATGATGTCTGCACCTTTGATGATCATCTTGTCTGCATTGTTCTTTCTGTCGTCTCCAGATTGAGTGAATAATGGTAATCTTTTGATTGTTACGCCAGTTGCATATTCTTTTTTTATTACTTCTGCCATAGTTATCTTGTTTGCTTTTGCTGTTACATCTAAGACAGCTTGAGTTAATCCATATCTGATAGCTGTATGTAATCTCTTTCCATTTAATTCCATTGTATCTATCTCTTCAGCTAATAATTTGAATTCATTTATATCTCTTCCAATTAATTTTGGAGCGATTTCGTTTTCGATAACTGGGATAAAATCAGATGCTAAGAATAATGGATCTCTTCCACCTGCACCAGAATATTGTACTGCTGCACAATCTCCGTGAGCTACTTGACCATCTTCTAAGATAAACATTACAGAGATAGATTCTCCTGCTTGTCTAATTCTTGAAAATCCCTCAGTAACTGGTTCTCCTACGTAATCAAAACCGTCATGACCTGCTCCAGCTTTTATAGCTCTTTGGTCGTCAAAATAAAATCCTGTTTTTCCTGCTGAACAAATGATATCAATAATTTTCATGTGATACTTCTCCTTTTATATTCGATTAGTTTATTAAAACTCAATTTAATGCTGATTTCACCATATCTAGTGATCTAGATAATATTTTTTCCGCTATCTTTTTAAATTTATTAATGTTGCCCGAGGTATAGAAAGAAATTTTTCCTTTTGAATCTCTTTTATTTAAGAGATCTAGCTTTTGTAGGAGTTCCTTTACCTCTAATGCTGTTTCTTTGGCTGTATCCACAATCTTTTTCCCTTTTAATTCCCTTATAAAATATTCTTTTATAATAGGATAGTGGGTACATCCAAATACCACAACATCTATTTCCGCGGGCAATTTTTGTACATAAAATCTTATTAGTTCTTGATTTTCTTTTGTATCTTTCCATTCTGATTCGATCATTTTACAAAGTGACTTACATCCTATTTGATAGACTTCTATGTTTTCATCAATTCTTTCTATCTCATTTTTATAAGCATTCATTTTTGCTGTTACTGGTGTAGAAAATACACCAATTTTATTATTTACTGTTAGTTTTGTAGCTTCCATTGCTCCTGGAGCGATCACTCCAACAACAGGAATATCCAATTTATTTTTCAATTCCCCCAGAGATACCGCTGTAGCAGTATTACACGCTACTATCAACATCTTTGCACCTTTTCCTTGTAAAAGTCTTCCAATTTCCAAACTAAATTCTAATACTTCTTCTGTGCTTCTAGATCCATAAGGAGCTCTTAAATTGTCTCCAAAATATATTAAATCTTCGTGGGGTAATACTTTTTCAATCTCTTTCAAGACAGTCAATCCTCCTACCCCAGAATCAAATATCCCTATTGCTCTTTTATTTAGCATAAATTTTATCTCCTAATAGTATAATTTTTATTATATAAAAATTATACTATTTTTAATAAAATTTTAACAGATAATATATTTTTATCCGAACATGTTCATGAAGAATGTAATTATCGACGCATTGGTAAAGTCAATAAATAATGCCCCTACTAAGGGTATTACGAAGAATGCCTTAAATGATGGATAGTTCGCTGCTGTAAATGATTCCATATTTGCAATGGCATTTGGTGTAGCTCCCATTCCGAATCCACAATGTCCACAAGCCATTACTGCTGCATCATAGTCTCTACCCATTACATTAAATGTAACGAAGTATGCAAATGCTGCCATTAATACAGTTTGAACTAATAATATAGTTACTAAAGGTACTGCTAATGCTGCTAAGTCCCATAGTCTCATAGACATAAGTGCCATAGCTAGGAATAATGATAAAGAAACGTTTCCAATAATAGTGATTTCTTTATGGTTTAATTCTTTCTTTTTCATATCAGATATATTTCTGATAACTGCTGCTATTAACATTGGACCGATATAGATAGGTAAAGTAATTCCTGCTTGCTTTAACCATCCTACTAATACTGTTCCTATTCCCATAGAAACAATGATAACTGTAGCTGCATTGAAGAATGTATGCTCTGTAACTTCTACTACTTGATCTTCATTTGTTATTTCAGCATGCTCTTCTTTCAATAATTCTTCATTTGGCTTCAAGTTATATTTAGTCATAAGTCTTTTTCCAATTGGTCCACCGATTAAACAACCTGCAACTAAACCATATGTAGCTGATGCTATCGCAACTGCTGTAGCTCCTGTTGCTCCTGCCTGTTCTAATAATGGTCCAAATGCGCCTGAAGTTCCATGTCCACCAGTAAGCGGTATAGATCCTGCTGCCATTCCAAATAATGGTGGCAATCCAAATACCTTAGCTAGTGATACTCCTACAACATTTTGTAATATTACTAAACCTGTTGCTACAATTAAGAATATTACAACTTGTACTCCACCTTTAGCTAGAAGTTTGAAACTAGCCATAAATCCGATAGTCGTAAAGAACGCTATCATAAATAAACTCTTCAATGTCCCATCAAAATTAAACTCAAAAGTATTTGTATAGTGACCTACTAGAGTCAATATTGCGAAGATAACTCCTCCAATAACCGGTACTGGTATAAAAAATTTTCTTAATACCTCTACTTTACTTCTTACGAACTTACCTACTAATAATACGATGATTGCCATAAACAGTGTGGATATGTTATCCATTTCAAAAATTTGCATTTCGTTCCCCCTAATTTTACTGTATTTCTCTCCTTTATTTTTTCAAGAAAAAGCAGATTATAAATTCACTTTTCCATTAAAAACTTCCCTAATCATTTATAATTTGATTTTTTATTATTTCTTTTCTGGTCTTCCGATTAAAGTTCCTCTTCCTACTGCAAATATATCATCTACTGTCATTTGGAAACCAATCTCTCTACCTTCAAAATCAGCTCTTTTTTGTAATTCAGCTTTATTGAATGCTTTGATCTCATCTGTGAATGGCAGATTTCCACAATCTAAATATCTTATTTTACCTGTGTTGTCTCTAGCTGGTAACATCTTCCCTAAGTTTATATTTGCTGGTGCGAATGGAACATCAATTACACCTTGCTTAACTGCTTCAATTGTACCAAGAGCTAAGTCTCCATTTCCAAGATCATATACCTTGTCCATGATACACTTGATTTCTGCTTTTATTTGATTGATCTCTTTAGTTAATTCTTCAGAATCAGCTAATGTTTGACCATCTAATAAGTTTAATACCATCTTAGTTGCTTTTATAGCGTTAGCATTAGCTTCTTTTGTAGGGATTCCAATAGCTTCATGAGTAGTCTTTACGATTACTTTTGTTGCTCCTGATAATTTAGCTGCTACTGCTCCATTTGCGATTACACCATAAGCTTTAGATTCATCTGCTGGGAATCCTCCCATCCATTGATGGAAAACTGTAGTTATTTGCATATTTTCATATCCTAATTTTTCACAGTATTCTTCACCTAATGATTGTAATGTTCTGATAGCTGCTACGTCTTGGATTAAGTTTCCACATTGTCCATAACCCATTGTGATACTCTTAACTCCTTGCTCTGCTGCTAGTAAACACTCTATTAATTGTATCGAATTTGAAATTGATACAGGAACTAATGTTCCTGTTAATGGTCCGTAAGGTTCTCTATTAATAGAAATTCCTTGCTCTTCATACCATCCTACTAATCTATCTACATATTGCCAGTCTCTTATTGTTCTTTCCATAGATACTGATTTAGCATATGGTAAATTATATGAAATTCCTCCACCTTCATATGAAGTCCATCCAGAGGCCATTGTAATCTCAGCCAATAATCTTGCATCAGGAGTCCCGTGTCTTACTTGTAACGGCTTATCAACTGATTCTAATACTTTTTTACAACCTTTTACTCCATAATTCACACCTGGGAAACCATTTAATAATGATCTTCCTGCTTTTTCTGATTCTTTAATTCCTCTCTCACACTCTTCATATCTATTTAATCTAGTATATGCATCTATAGTTGATGGTAATAAATCTGCTCCACCCTCTTTAGATAAAAAGTTTAATAATTCGATATGTTCATCTAATAATGCTACACCTGCTCTTGGTTCTGCTAATGTTTTTCCCTCTTGCTTAGCAGTCCATAATTTTTTAGCGAAGTTTTTAGAATCAGGTAATGCTTTTAGGTACTTAACACCTTCAGCTAAGTCTACCTCTTTACCTGTAGGCCATTGTTTTAAAACTTCTTCTCTTACTTTAAAAAATTCTTCCTCTGTCCATTTTTTATTTTTAATGTTCATTAATGTGATCCTCCTAATTAACTTTTTTAAGATATTTTTTCATTATTCTTACTGCCATATTTGGATTTTCTCCTGCAAGGAGTCCCATAGCCGATAATATATATGTACTGTCAATCAAATAATCTGGTGATCTAGGCATTAGGTGCACAGGCTGCTCTTTATTAAATTCCCCTGCTTCCAGTATATTCCTAGGGTTTTTACTGTGTACCAGTACTCCACCAGTTCCAATTACGTATTTAACATCTAAAAGGTCTTTTCCATGCTGATAGTACATTACTCCCATTGGAGTAAATACATTTTCTAACCAACCACAGTGTCTTTGCATTGCAATTTCAGTTCCTGCTCCTGCCATAGCATCATCGAAAAATATTTCTTCTGGTGTTTGTGGAACCATCATAATATTTTCATGTCTATGATTACAGTGAGCTTTTACATCGATCTCTTTATGATCATCATTCAGATATTGTCTTATTTTTTTTGTTCCTGCTGCTTCTAATAACGATAGTGCCGAATATCTCATTCCAAGATCTCCTTCAACAGTTCTTTTAGCAAAAGGTTCTTCGAGTCCTCTTGGAATTACACCTGCATTACTTGGGTCTCCCTCTGCTAATGAATGAATATCTGTTGTAGCTCCACCGATATCTATAACCATCAAATTTCCTAATCCATCTTCATCGTCACTACCAATAGCTAATATCTCTGCAGCCTTTAATACAGCTGCGGGGGTAGGCATAAGTATTCCGGATATGAATTTTTCTGCATTTTTCATTCCTTTAGCTTCTACTATCTTTGTCATAAATATCTTTCTTATGGCTTCTCTTGTTGGTTTTTCATTTATCTTATTTAATTTTGGCATAACATTTTCTGTTACTATATAATCTATATTTGCTGCTTCAAATATTTCTATAATTTCATCGTTAGCACTCTTATTTCCAGCCAGTAACACAGGTACCTCTATCTTTACTTTTGCTATTAATTTAGCATTATGTATGATACATTTTTTGTTTCCACCGTCTGTTCCACCTGCTAATAATAGTATATCTGCATTTGAATTTTTTATCTCTTCAATCTCACTGTTATTTAGTTCATAAGAATAAGTTTTCATAACTCTGGCTCCTGCACCTAGTGCAGCTTTCTTAGCAGCATCTGCTGTAAGCTCAGGGACAAGCCCTATTGCATACATCTTTAATCCGCCAGCTGCTGAAGAACAAGCTATTTTTTTTATAAAATTAATATCCTCAAATTTTACGTTTTTTTCTTCTATGCATAACTTGAGCGTTTCATATGCTTTGTTAAAACCTATCATTATGTCACTTTGAACTGTAGTTATGTCTTTAGAAGTAGCTAGTATCTCTTCAGTTTCTACATTCACGACTGTTAATTTAGTATAGGTACTTCCAAAGTCAATCAATAAATAGGCATTCATTTTTACCACTCCTAATATTATCGTACGTCACTTAGGGCGTCGTTTATATATATACATGTTATCCCTATACAGTTATCATTCCTAAATCTTTTTTCATATCTTCTGATGTAACTTCGATAGGTGTTCCTGGTGCGTATACTCTGTCAAATCCCATACTTTTAAATCTAGCTTCAACTTCAGGCCAATCTTGCTTTCCTACTACGATGTTTCCACCAACATATAATTTTACATCTTGTAATCCTGCTTCATCACATTTTTCTTTAAACCCTTGACAATCTAATTCTCCGTGGCCATATAATGATGAGATGATGATTACATCTGCATTTGTTTCTACTGCTGCGTTTATAAAGTCTTCTTGTGGACAAATAACACCTACGTTGATTACATTAAACCCTTGCTGTGTTAATACATGGTCAATAATCTTATTTCCAACTGCATGACAGTCCGATCCAATTACTCCGATTACTATAGTCTTTCCATTTTTCATTTTTGACCTCCAAAAAGTTATTTTAGTTGTTTTAGTTGTTTTAATTGCTTTTAATTGCTTTTCTACAGACTATTCTAATCAATTTTAAAAGAAAATACAATACGCTGAAATATACAAAAAAAAAATACCAATATATACTAGCTATTCATCTAGTATATACTTGATATTTAATTAACCCTAATTTTTCTTATTCAATTCTAAATTAACCGTATTTTGTTTTTTTTAAGCTCAATTTGTTTCGTAAAACAACACATTGTGGTGATTACCTACCTTTGTTTCACATCAAAATAAATGATAAGCATTTATTATATATATATCATTTTTCCCATTTCATTATATGTTGACCTGTTTCTGAAGTTATAATTCTATAATAGCACTATCGATAAAACGGAGTCTACGATGACATCTCTCACACCTGCTAAACATGGGATTCTATTCCCTTCTTTCATATGGGGACCAAATGTTACCATTACTTTATTCTTGCTCAGTTCATACTCTTTTGCGTTTGATCGGCTGTCTTTCACACCATTCCCAAATTGGATCGCACTAACTTCCCCCATAAGATTATGGATAATACACGAAAACTCTCCTTTAATAGAATTTAAATCCAAGTTATATGGCAGGTGGCATTCCACCACTCCTCCTATAGAATCACTTGTCCCTAACATTTTTTGGATAGCTATGGTTACATATTCCTTATTTTGCTCTGATGTACTTATCCCACCTATCTCCACAGCTAATGCTTCTAATTCATATGGTATATGTTTTTTTGCTATGGTTCCAGCTAAAACTACAGCCGATAGTTCATCTCCATATAGATATTCAAAAACAATGTCTTCTCCTGTAGTAACTTCATCTTTTATTCCCTGTAATACATCTATCTCTTCCCTTTTATCAACAGTAACCCCTTCCATCTTTCTCCTGTGGAGATCCATTCCAAAATCTGTAGGAGTAATGGATATTCCCTTTTTTACTCCTCCTACCCTTAATTTAACTCCATTTTCGATCTTATCTATTTCTACAGTCATATTTTTACCAAATTTCATCCTATTCCTCCATCTTTCTAATTTCCTTTTTTAATTATACCATAATCTATAAAAGCTAAAAACTAATCTACTTTTTAATTTACCATTAATTAATATAAATCCATAGAATATAAATACCTCAAGGTAATTTTATGACTATATTCACTGTGTTTCTTTGATTAATTCTAATTTTAAAAATTTCTTGTTACTTTTTTCGTTCCACGAATACTCAATTTATTTCTATTGGTGTATAATCATTTCAAGTCGACCACTTGAAATAAAAAAAGACCTTTTTTCATAAAAACCGATATAATGTAGTTACGACAACAAACATTAAAGGAGTTAATTTATGAAAAAAGGATATAAACATTTTAGCATATAT
>NZ_JBAHZY010000051.1:0-5681 GCF_037132775.1 Psychrilyobacter sp. | reverse complement strand
CACAACTATTAAAGCTATCCCCATATAAAGTTGAACCTTCTTTTCGTCCAATTTAGATACATATCCTGCACCTAAGATAGCTCCTAAAGTCGCAGCTACAAGCATAGATATCAAAGTAACCAAATCAACCTTTACATCTTTGATAAAGATAAGAGCTTCTATAATAATAGGAATTGTCATAGCCGCATTTAAAGTTCCAGGAATAACCCTGTCATTTACTAATTTAAACTGTTTAAATATAGCGGTCATAGGTGCAAACCCGCCTATTCCAAGGGTATCAAAAAAACAAAGAACAAACCCAATACCACTCAAAACCACTTTATTTTCCTTTTCTACTTTATTACTTTTTTTAAACTCTCTATAGTCTTTAATAAAGACTCCTAGATACCACAATCCCATACATAATAAGACTCCTAATAAAATTCCAACCATGTTTCCTCCTTCGATAAAAAACAATACATGTGAAAATAATACCATAATTAAGAGGATTTTACCAATTTTTTGCTTCGGATATAAAGCATTGAATCCGCTTGTCAAACATTAAAATTATATAAAAATAATTTATAAATATAAAATTAAACCTAAAAAACCATTAAAAACGTTTTATATTAGAACAAAACGATAGAAATAGATAAACTGAAAATTTATTTTAATTGCATTTTTTATTTACTTAATTTTTTTTCCTATTGTAAAAATTTTCTATTTTAGTTAGAATATAATGAAAGTTTTTTATATCTAGGAAGGAAATTAAATGAAAATTCTTCATATTATATCCCAAAAACCAAGTGATACTGATAGCGGGATCTACTTACAAAATATAATAAAAGAATTTACCGATTTAAATCATTCTCAAAGTTTAACTTCACAACCCGATCATATTTTAAAAGGTATTAAGAACCAATAATAAAAATAAAACAGGAGGAATCATATGAATTTTAAATGTAAATGCGGTGCTAAATACAGGACTAAAAAGCCTGAATTTACAGGAGATATAGAAGCAACAATCTATACCGACGGAGTAGTAGAAGGAGCCACAACCCCCAGAAGAATAGATGTTTTTAAATGTGATATCTGCAAACAAATCCATTCTGTCAATGAATGCAAAGAGATCAAAGAGAACGCTGGTACTCTTCTTATAGATCCCACAACTGAAGAATATTTAGAAATTTTAAAAAATGAAAAATTTCAAACTATAAATATTAGAGTAAAGACATGGCAAAGAGCCAACGATAAATATAGGGAAGTAGATTCCTTAGACGATCTCAAAGTAAAAGTAGAACTATTAAAAGCTACCATTTCAAAAATTCCTTCTATAACACATTTTAATCAGTATATTACTGTGATGGTTCAAAAAAAAGAAACTCTTTCTGAAGAAAAACCCATAGCAATAATGGAAGAAAAAATCAATAAATTAATCCAAAAAAGAGAAGAAACCTTTGGCAGATTAAAGGAAAAAAATCATTTGAATAATATTCTAACTCAAATCAAGACAATGGAAAAAACAGGTGAAGCAGATGTAACCTATACAGTTCTAGAAAAAGATAATATGAAAATCCTGTTAAATATATTAGGAGAAAGTAGTGCTGAAATGATTTTGAAATCAGAACTTCATAGAAATTTAGGAGAATTTGAAAAATCCATAATTATAGCCAATGAAGTAGATGTAAAACAATATGAAAAACTCAAAGAACTTATAAAAAATCTGAGTGAAAGACATTTAAAAAAACCAGCTAGACTAGATTCTTAACTAAAATTTAAAAAGACCAAAAAATTAAATTTTTTGGTCTTTTTCTTTATTTAAATCATTTTATTTTCAGCTTATATTTCGCCCTTAATTTGTTTAGATATTTTATTTATAAGTTTATATTTTAATTTTTTCAAACCATGAGATAGATTCACCTTATATTTATGAGAATTTTCTAGTCTCTTCCTCTCGGTAGATATTTTCTCTAGTTCTGTCAAATAATAATCCCTTGAGTTTTTTATATCTTTTAACTTTAAATATTCTTTTGTTATTTCACCATCTTTCACATATATTTTAGTAAGTTTTTTATGGGTATATTCTCCCCCTGTCAGAGTAACGCTTTTAAAATCATAGTTTTCATCCATAAGTTCTATAGTATCGTTATTCATCAATAATTTTTTATCCTTGTCTCCATCAACTAAAGTTATTAAATCTGCATAGGCTAGACCATTTTTATCGTAGAGTCTATATACCTCTTTAAAACCAGGATTTGATATTTTAATGACATCTTCAGATAATTTTATTACTGATTTTCCATCAATTTCTACAATCTTATATACTCCTCCAAAACAAGGATTAGACTTACTTACGGCAATAGCATCTCCTACACCATAAGAATCAACCTTTACACCTTGTTCTTTTAGAGCTCTTATTAAATTCTCATCCAATCCATTAGTCAAAACTATTTGAGCTTTATATAAAGATGCTTCATCCAATAATGTCCTGCATTTTTTAGACAGATATGCTAAATCACCTGAATCTATCCTTATACCATAAGTACCCTCGTAGGAATCATCTATCCCATTTTCTTTAAATGAATTAATAGCATTTTGAATTCCTATCTTCAGTGTATTGTAGGTATCGATCAGAAGAATAAGAGGGTTATTCCCACTTTTTCTATTCTTTATAAATTTATCAAAAGATTCTTTTTCTGCATCCCTTCCAACACCAAAAGTCTGAATATATGAGTGTGCCATAGTTCCTACACTAGGGATACCATATTTATATTCTGTAATAATATTTGAATGGGTACTGCACCCACCTATATAGGCTGCTTTATTCCCTTCCACAGCAGAGCTAAATCCATGAGCTCTCCTACTTCCGAATGATAACACAGGGGTAGGGTGAGCTGCTCTAGTTACACGTGATGCTTTTGTAGCTATAGCCATCTGCATATTCATTATATTTAAAATAGGTGTTTCTAAGATCTTGGCCTGAATTATAGGTGCTTTTATAGTTATGATAGGTTCATTTGGATATGCGATCTCCCCGTCTCTCATAGCGTAGATATCACCTGTAAATTTTAATTTCACCAAATATTCTAATAATTCTTCCTCATGAATAAGGATAGAAAAATATTTTCTTTTTTCTTCCTCACTTGTACTATTTAAAACCTCTATTAATTTAATTACTTCACGGATCCCGGAAACTACGGCTAAACCTCCATCCTCTGTTTTACGAAAGTACATATCAAAAACGGCTATCTTTTTCTCCATTCCTTCCTTTAAAAAAACATCACTCTCTGTATATTGATACCTATCGGAATTTATTACGTTTGCAAATTCACTTAATAGTTGTCTATCCTTCATAAGGTGTCTCCTCTTTTATTTATTTAAAATATTAAAAATCCTAATGATTTTATTTTACTCAATATAGTTTATAGCTTTATAGTTTTATTCTTATCTTTACTCTTAAAGCTTCCAATTAAAATTTAAAAAAGGCATTACCGGTAAAATACCGTTACTTGCAAAGTTTAAAAATCCTATCTGAACACCATTTATCTGATCTGTAATATTTATGAGTCCAAATTGGAAAAATGCTTCCTTAGAATAATTAATAATTCCAACTTCATAATTTGAATTTAATTTTGAATAATTAAATATCCCTACTTTTAATCCTGTAAACTCATTTGTAAGGTTTGCTCCTCCTATTAAAAGCCCCTTACTCTCTCCACCATGAAGATTGATAAGCCCTAGACCAGCTCCCTTAAATTTAATATTAACTTTATTAAATATTCCCATCCCTAAAAATATTCCCCCTTGAAGACCTG
Source organism: Psychrilyobacter sp. (assembly GCF_037132775.1). GTDB lineage: Bacteria > Fusobacteriota > Fusobacteriia > Fusobacteriales > Fusobacteriaceae > Psychrilyobacter. The sequence goes on along the minus strand of NZ_JBAHZY010000051.1, from coordinate 1,887 downwards.
TAAATTCATCTACTTCACCAGCAAATATATTAAAATCAACCCCTGTAACTTTTTCTGTGGCTCCTAAAAATACCGGTACACGCAAGCCCACAACTTCTTCTTCCCCACCTATATTCAGAGTAGGAGTCAAACCCAATTGAAAATTTGTGGTTTCACTAAAACTTGTTATAGCCACACTGACCATTAAGCTTAAAAATAATATTAATTTTTTCATCTCTTCCTCCTATAATTCTGTCTCAAAAAAGAATGTCACATTATTTGATCCACCATCTATCCCATTAATAGTCCCAAATATTCCTGATCTATGTGAAATTCCCATTCCAATATAGGTATCTTCTAAATTTTCTATCCCAGTAATATCCTTGGCATTAAAAGAAAGAGTAACATCTATATAGTTTAAATAGTTCGAATTGTTTTTATGGTATTGATTGTATCTTTCTAAATTAGTGATCCTACTTATATAAGATAAGCCTTCCGATATTCCCAGTCTTGTACGAACGTATTTATCCCACGGAAACTCTGTCCAGTATATCTTTATACCAAAATTTATCTCATAGCTATTATCATTTGTATAATAATCTGTTTCTTCACCACTATAGCTATTAAAGTGGGTAATAAAACTACTCTGTAAGGTTATATCTACTGGAAAATCATAGGGTCTCTTATACACATATCTTTCCACCTGTATTCCAGCTATTTCCCCATCATTTGGATCTTTTTTGAACTCTTTAAAGGTCAATAAATCACCTATATCTGATTGTGTCGGAATTCCATATAAAGGTCTAATTATATATTTATTTCCATCTACATCAAATGCCTTCCTATTTTTTCCTTCTTTCTCTGTCTCTCCATAGAGATTCAAAGAAAGGAGGGTTATTAAAATAATAACTATTTTTTTCATAACACTTGTATCCTCCCTCATTAATAATATCATGTGGAAATATTGTACCATAATTATTAAATTTATTTTTAAAAAAATTCACTTTTTTAACATTTTTTAAATAAAAAATTTATTTGTTCATAGGCACAAACTTTACATAAATTAAACCAGTTACAAAAAAATTATTTGTATCATTTCTTTCTGTATAGATTAACTGTTGTCTAAACCCGCCTAGAGGAAGGATCATCCTCCCCCCTATTTTTAATTGTTCCATTAGATTTTTTGGAATTTCCATGGGTGCAGCCGATACTATTATCACATCATAGGGAGCCTTTTCCTCATACCCTTCAAAGCCATTTTTGTTCAATACCTCTATATTTTTATAACCTAACTGGTTGAGTTTTTTCTTGGATTCCAAATAAAGATCAAAATCCACCTCCAAGGTAATAACCTGTTTTGCAATTTTAGATATGAGTGCCGCTTCATATCCCGATCCGGTTCCCATCTCTAAAACTATATTGTTTTTTTCTATCTTTAATTTTTCCATCATAATAAGCCACAATATACGGTTGGGAAATTGTTTGTCCAAATCCAATAGGCAGTGGATAGTCATTGTAGGCAAGTTCTATTTCTTCTTCTCTGATAAAAAGATGCCTTTCAACCTCTAAAAATGCAGCTATTACTCTGGGATCTTTTATCCCACGGTGAAACAATTGAGTTTCTACCATGGCTTTCCTTATTTTTTTAAACATCTTTCCTCCTTTAAAAATCTATCATTCTTTTAATCTATCTACAACCTTTGCCAAATTTCGTGCACCTGATTCTTAAACTTGCTTAAGTCCAAGTAGTTATAAACTAAATAGATTATATATGGTGGTCGTGTTTGTCAAACAGTTTATGAAAAAACTTAAGCAATTTTTTGAGTACCAAAATATACCTTAGCAGGTGTTTCATAATCTAAAGAACTATGTCCTCTATCGTTATTATAAAAATTAATATACCTTTTT
>NZ_JBAHZY010000005.1:0-18960 GCF_037132775.1 Psychrilyobacter sp. | reverse complement strand
ATTTATCCATAATTTCAGCAATTAATGGATCTACCTCTCTTCTTCTTTTCTTAACCATAAAAACCTCCTCAGTTTAATAGATTATACTCTATCAACTAAGAAGGTTAAAATTAATTTACACTAAATTTGGGATACGCCCTTAATTTTTCTTACTTATCAAATTTTATTTTTGCTTCCTCTACTATCATAGAAACGAAATCATTTAATTTCATCGTTTCTTGGTCTTTTGAACCAAATCTTCTTATATTTACTTCATTAGCTTCAGATTCAGCTTTTCCTAGAATAAGTTGTACAGGAATCTTGAATTTACCATTAGCTTCTCTTATCTTATATCCTATTTTTTCTGCTCTATCATCTAATTCAGATCTAATTCCAACTTTAGCTAATTCAGCCATAATTTCCTTAGCATATGGAACTACTTCATCATTTAAAGTAAGTAATTTCACTTGTGTAGGAGCTAACCATAATGGGAATGCACCTGCAAAATGTTCAATTAAGATACCAATAAATCTTTCAACTGAACCATAAACTACTCTATGAATCATAACTGGTCTATGCTTTTCACCATCTTCTCCAATATAGGTCATATCAAATCTTTCAGGAAGGTTGAAGTCAAGTTGGATAGTTCCACATTGCCACTCTCTACCTAAACAATCTTTAATTTTGAAATCTAATTTAGGACCATAGAATGCTCCGTCTCCTGGATTTAACTTATAATCTAATCCAGTTTTTTTCATAGCTCCTTCTAGTGCTGATTCAGCTTGCTCCCATATTTCATCTGATCCAATAGCTTTTTCAGGTTTAGTAGAAAGTTCGATACTGTATTCAAATCCAAATAATTTTTTGTAAAATTTATCAATTAAGTTGATAACTCCTATGATCTCGTCTTCAACTTGGTTTGGAGTCATAAAGATATGAGCGTCATCCTGTGTAAAATTTCTAACTCTGAATAATCCGTGTAATGCACCAGAGAATTCATGTCTGTGTACTAGACCTAATTCACCAGTTCTAATAGGAAAATCTTTATAAGAGTGTAAACTGTTTTTGTAAACTAAAATTCCTCCAGGACAGTTCATCGGTTTTATAGCAAATTCATGTTTGTCAATTTCTGAAAGATACATGTTCTCCTTATAGTTTAACCAATGACCAGAAGTTTCCCATAATTCCTTGTTAAGCATAACAGGAGTTTTAATTTCTTCATATCCAGCATTCTTATGCTCAGATTTCCAAAGATCTTCCAATACATTTCTTATTGCCATTCCCTTTGGTAACCAAAATGGGAATCCTGGACCATATTCACTCATAAAGAATAGATCTAATTCCTTACCTAGTTTTCTATGATCTCTTTTCTCGGCTTCCTCTAAAAATTTTAGGTGTAGTTTTAAAGCTTTATCTGAATCAAATGCTATACCGTAGATTCTTTGTAACATCTTGTTAGAAGAATCTCCTCTCCAATAAGCTCCAGCTACAGACATAAGTTTAAATGACTTTAAGTATCTAGTAGAAGGTACGTGAGGGCCAAGACATAGATCTGTGAATTCACCTTGAGAATAAAGAGTAAGAGCTCCTACTGCAATATCAGTTATGATTTCTACTTTATAGTTCTCTCTCGCTTCTTTAAATTTTGCTATTGCATCTTCTTTGGAGATATCTTCTTTAGTTATCTTGATATCTTCCTTAACTAATTTTTTCATTTCAGCTTCGATATTAGTTAAGTCATCTTCTGTAAATTGTTCCTTAGGGTCAAAGTCATAGTAGAATCCATATTCAATAGAAGGTCCTATAGCTACTTTAGTTTCAGGGAAAAGTCTTATTACAGCTTGAGCCATAAGATGTGCAGTGGAATGTCTGATGACCTCTACTCCATCTTCACTGTTAGGCATAATAAGCTCTACAGAAGCGCCGTCTAAAAGCATTGTAGTCATATCTACTAATTTACCATCGACCTTTGCTGCTACAGCATTTTTAGCTAATGAGTTGCTTATACTTTTGGCAATTTGAAACATATTTACTGGGCTGTCAAATTCTTTGATATCCCCGCTTGGTAAAGTTATCTTAATCATCTTTACATCACTCCTCAATTTGTATATATATTTTAATTTTTTTCTAAAAAAAGAACCCACCTAGAGTATCATCTAGATGGGTTAAATATTTTTTCATTCCAGACAGATACAAAACTTATATTTTTACAAAGGAAATAAGATCTGTATATTTACAAATCCTAAATAAAAGTATCCGTTGTGGTGGTAAGTAAGTTCATAGTTTAAACTCCTACTGAAATATTATTATCTAAAAATTTTAACATATTTTTTTCAAAATGTCAAAATGTGTATTATTTTTTTAGTTCATCTACTTCTACACCATTTCCAAGCCATATATTTGGTGAGACACTTCCATTTTTATCCTTATATCCAATTCCGAAAAGAGGGTCTCCTGGGAATGTAAGCAGAGTAAATTGAATAGCTAAACGATCATCATATGATTTTGTAGTTCTATCATAATCTTTGGTATATCCAACAGACCATTCATAGTATCCCATCTCTTTCCCGAGGTAGATACCATATTCATCATCGGCATTAACTTCGGTTTTATACGATAATTTTATATTCCATCCCTGACTGGGTTTACCTATACCGGCTCGGAGCCTAAATTCATGCTCTTGCTTGGTGAGATCCCTATCATAAATGCTGTTAAAGTTAGCTTCTTCACGGTATGTATATCCTAGACCAAATCGTTGATAGGAACCATAAATATCTCCTTCTAACTTCTTTAAACTTCCAAAAAGGTCATTGCTTTGGTCATAGGCTTCCCTATGTACTTCTGCCATGAGAGAAAGGGTTAAATATTTTTTGTATTCAGGACGACTCATCTGTTGAATCATAATAGAATTAAGATTAAAGTCCAATTGGTTGTCATTTCTTTGATTTAAGATTTGTTTAACCCTGCTTATTTCCGCAGGTGTAATTTCTAATTTTTCTTTATTATATTCAGCTGCGGCATAGCTTTTGAGATCCTCATCGGTAAACCTCTTATCCCTGTATTCATATCTGAATGAAATCTGATCTGTAGAGTAATCCTTCAAACTTTGTGATGGACCATATTTATAGATTCCATAAGTAGCACGGTAGAAGTGTTCCACCTCTCCGCCATTTAGGTAACTGGCACCGATAATGTCATTTTTAACACTTAAAGTTTCTAAGTCGTTATCAGTTCTCTCATCGGAGGCATGGGTATAGTTAAATTTATAGACATCTAAATCATCTTTTATTTCTAGTCCATATATATTTTCAATAATCTTTTCATCTGCATCATAGTTGTAATTTGGATCAGTAGTAGGGATTTTTGGAGATTCCATCAAAGTATAATCGATTGTTTCATGGCTATAATAGAACCTATAATTTTCATTGATATAATAACTACCACCAAATTTATTGCTGGTTAGGTCGTTGTATTCATCATCAAAGGAATACCCATTAGAAGTAAGTTCCCCACGTGTATATTTTTTATCGAGATCATAGTATAGATTTAATTTTTTCTCATCGTCTACTAAGAAATCTACATTGTTGGTAAATAGATCGTCTCTTTTTACATCTCTATCAAATCCATCATTACTTTGCTTATATCCAGCAGTATAGATAGTTGTAGTATTTCCAAGATCTAATGTAACTTTATCTTTGAATTCATTGATGCTGTCTTTATTTTTTAACCTAACTTGTCCATTATATGTGGGATCACCACTACGGCCTCCATCATCGTAGGAGTAAAGTTGACCAAAATAATTAAATTCATTGTTTAATTTAAAGTCTACATCTCTAAAATGGTTATTGGTATTATCTAAAAGAGTAACCTTGTGATTAAAGTCGATTTGGTGTTGTAGAGATGAGTCTCCACCACTATTATCGCCAAAATAAGAGTCATACCCACTGGTATAACTATCATACCTTAAATTATATTTTAATCCTACTTCACCTAGATAACCTAAGTTAAGTCTTTTACCTTCTAGTTCAATTTGGACAAAATCAGATTCGTTGATATAGATATTATAGGCATCATTTTCTACTAAATTACTATAATTATATATTCCTTCTCTGTCCCAAACCTCTTCCTTTGCCTGTCCGAAGGTGAGTTCTAGTCGATATTGGTCATAGAAAAACTCAGTAGCGACCTTATCTTCACTGTGTTTACTGTAGATAAGGTTATCTTCCTTGTTATATTGCTGATCCCTTGTATTGAAATTAGTATTATTTGAGCTACTAGTTTCTCTAAATGGGTCGTTGTCTAAATTTAATTCTTTTTCAGATCTAAGACTATCAAATTTCACCTTATAGGTTGCACCGCTACTGCCAAGACTATATTCTCCAAGGTGTAGTTTTATCTTATCACTGTTATCTTTATCATATTCATATACAGACCAAGGAACATAGTTTATACTTCCCCCTTGAAGGGTTGTGATACTCTCTAACTCAGGGCTACGTTCCCAAGAATTGAGTTTTCTAAGTTTATCTCCACTTTCGTGGTCGTAGGTAAAATTAATCTTAGTTTCTTTTAGATTAAATGCAAAACCAAAATTTTCACGTCTAGACTGATTATCATCTACCTTAGATGTAGAACCAGGATCCAAATCTTTTAGATAGTCATAGTAGGTGGAGACCATATAATCTTCGTTGTCTTTGGTAAACCCAAGGTCAGTATATAATTTATGATCTAACTCAGAACCAAAAGAAGCGTCGTCCATTTGGTCATCGACTAACTGTTCATACGCGTCCTCTCCTCCAGCCAAGATCTTAACCTTAGAATGGAGGGTAATGTCATTTCTTTCACCTATATTTTTAAATTCAGAATCTAAGGTGATAAAATTAATGGCTTCACCATCATTTCTTTTTTTGTCGTCATAGAAACCGCTTCTTTCCAAATCATCTCTATAATCTTCCAAAGAACTTATCTGATTTACAGTTGTACTTTGAACTCCTAATTTTAAATAACCCTTATCATTTTTATATTGATGATTAGCTGCCATATCCCATCTATCATCGATAGAGCTATCTTTTTTAGATACCAATAGATCATCAACAGTAACTAAACCCTGCCCATAATTTTCGAGATTATACCAGTTTTCAAACCTTCCAACTAAGAGTCCTAGCTTGTCGGAAAATTTAGGAGCGATACCACCTTTAAAGTATTTACTGTCACTGTCTCCATAGTTTATACCACTAGAGATATGAAATCCATAATCGGTACTATCTCCCCAAACAGGAAAAAGTGGGACCTCGGAGCCTTGTCTTATATTAACTGCGTACCATGGGAACCAGCCAACCTTATGACCGCTTATATAAAGGTCAATATCCTGAAATTCAGCCTTGTTATCCGGTATAATTTTTAATTTTGTAGACTCAAGATAGTATCCACCTTTTTTATAATTACCAGTTTCTAAGATATTAAAATCAGTAGTAAACCAGGCATTTTTTAGGGTGAAAGCTTCTTTATTATATTCTCCGACTTCTCCACCAAAGTATATTCTGTCATTGGGAGTCTCAGCACCCGTGACTGCTCCGACTTCCATATAAGAGATACTGTCATAGTATTTCAGGATGCTGCTGTCCAATGAAAGGAGAGTTTTTGGGGAATCAATTCTAGCCTGATTGGAGCCGTCTCCCATCTCGATCCTTACATCCCCGGTAGCAGTAACTATATTTGATTTTTTATCCCTTTTAAAACCGAAAGCTTGGAGTTTTAATCCTTGGTATTGAAACTTGACCCCTCCCTCAGCTGTCAGGGTATCATTTTTTGTATCAATAACTAAACTTTCGCTAGAGATAGCAGCACCATCACCATCACTGCTAACTTTACTTATATCATTTACAGTCGAAAAAAGCCCTGCTGAAGCCGCTTTATTTAGGTCATTTCCAAATCTTGGTTCCTTTGCACCAAAGGATATTTGAACAACACAAAATAGTAGGATAGCAAGGGACTTTGAATTTAAATTTTTCATATCATCATGTCTCCCCTAATTTTAAGCATTTTTTTCTATTATAGTAAATAAAGTATAACATAAATTTCTATGATTTTAATCATAAAAAACTCAAAAAAACAAGAATAAAAAAAGAGTTCGAATATACTGTAACCTATGAACTGGACACTAGAAAAAGAGTGTCTAATTCACAGGTTTTTTGTATACTATAAAAAAATATTAAGAAGTTCACTATGTCTAAAAAAATATTTAGCCAAAAAGAAATAAAAATATTATCCAAAAATATCAATGTTATTAAGATTTCTGAAAAATCTATTACTTATTCTACTGAATTTAAAGAAAATTTTATTGAGGAATATTCTAAAGGTAAATTACCGCGGGTTATTTTTGAAAAAAATGGATTTGATATAGAAATGATCGGTATTAAAAGGGTAGAACAATCTTCTCAGAGATGGAAAAAATCATATGCTAAAGATGGACTCTTAGGTTTAAAAGACTTTAGGGAACATTCTTCCGGTAGACCTAAAAGCAGAGAATTAACTGATGCTGAAAAAATGAATAAATTAGAAGCTAAAATAAAATTATTAGAAATTGAGAATGAATTTTTAAAAAAGTTAAAAAAGATGAAAAGGGGTTGGTAAACAAATCTGATATATTTGAAATGATTAAATTAACTATTGAAAAATATGATTTAAAAGGTTTAACTAGATTTCTATGCAATGTCGCAGGAGTTTCAAGATCTGGATTCTATAACTATTTAAATTCTGAAAACAATAGACAATTAAAGGAAATAAAGGACTTAGAATCGAAGCTAATAATTCTTAAAGCTTTTGGTAAAAAAGGTTATAAAAGAGGTGCTAGGTCAATAAAAATAAATTTAGAAAGAGATTCTAACATCACCTATAGCTTGAAAAAAATAGGTAGAATAATGCGAAAATACAGAATTATCTGCCCTCATAGAAAACCAAATAAATATAAACAAATCGCAAAAGCCACGCAAGAGCATAGCACTGTCCCTAATGAACTTAATAGAGAATTCAAACAAGGAATCTCTAGAAAAGTACTGTTGACAGATATAAGCTATTTACCCTATGGGAATGGCAAACGAGCCTACTTATCAGCGATAAAGGATGGATCAACCAATGAAATACTAGCTTATAAAGTTTCAGAGAACTTAAAATTAGAAATAGCCACAAATACTATAGAAAAATTATGTAGAAAAAGATTTAAATTAGCTGAAGGATGTTTTATACATTCCGATCAAGGAGTTCACTACACAAGCCCTGAATTCCGATCTTTATTAAAGAAGAAGAATATCAAACAATCAATGTCTAGAAAAGGAAATTGTTGGGACAATGCACCTATGGAATCATTCTTTGGTCATATGAAAGATCATTTAAATCTAAAAGAATGTAAAAATTTAAAAGAAGTTAAAAAAACTATGAAAAATTTTATGGATTATTATAACAATCATAGATACCAATGGGATCTAAAAAAGATGACTCCTGTAGAATACAGAATTCACCTTTTGGTTGTTTAAAATTTTACCCCTCTTTTTTTCTAGTGTCCTTGACAAAGGTTACAGATTATAGGCAGACTCCTTTTATTATTTGAATAAACTCAATAATAACCGGATAATTTGCTATCTAACTATTAATTTTCCATTCATATCTCTATGTCCTGAACCGCAAAATACAGAGCACGTTATTTCATAGACACCAGGTCTAGGAGCTACAAACTCACCTTCTGCAGGTCTTCCTTTTTTAGCTTTAAGATTAAAATTTATTTTAGAAATTTTAAATCCATGTTCTGTATCTTGAGTAGAAAATTTTATCTTTATCTTTTCACCGGTATTTACAACAATAACATCGGGAGAATAGGAATATCTAAAAGATTCAACTTCTATGACTCTAACACCGGAAACTATTTTACCGGAGAGGTTGTAGATTGAAAAATCTGTTTTTTGAGTAACGGCAAAACTGAGAATAGAAACAATAAAGACAAATAAAAATATTAATTTTTTCATGAATTTTCCTCCTTAGATTTTTTTATAGATGTGTCTATTTGTTTTACCTTGTATCGACTAAAATTCCTTTAAAATTAATTTAGAAGACATGGAAGAAGTTTTTTAGTATAATACTAAAGTAAATATAAATTTAGGAGGGACACATGAACTTTACAGCACTTTTTTTTATTTCCATAGGGTTAGCTATGGATGCATTTGCAGTATCATTGACCGAGGGGATATCCCTAAAAAGACTCCACATTAAATCGATACTTCGGGTAGCCTTGGTATTTGGGATTTTCCAAGGGTTTATGCCACTCTTAGGCTGGGCAATAGGAGGATTATTCTATGATAAAATAGCGAGATTTGATCATTGGATAGCTTTTGGGCTCCTTGTTTTAATAGGTATCAAGATGATAATAGATGCCAGGGAATTTGGAAATTGTGAGAAAACTTCTAATATTATAGTTTTAGGGATAGCTACCAGCGTCGATGCATTGGCTGTGGGATTTTTCTTTTCGTTATTACCTGGGCTAAATATCTATTTATCCATAGCGGTAATAGGAGTGATTACTTTTATTTTATCCTCTGTAGGAGTTTATCTGGGAAATAAAGTGGGACAACTATTGGGAGCAAAGGCGGAATATGCAGGTGGAATAATCCTCATAGGGATGGGGGTCAATATATTGATACAACATTTAACATAAAATAAAAAACCCTCAGAATTTTCTGAGGGTTTTTTATTTTATTCTTATAAGTTAACTTGTTTATTGATAACGATTTCCTTTCCTTCTTTTCTCCATTGAGAAAACTCAGCTACAGCTGTAAATAATGCGTCTGTTGAAGAGTTAAGGCCAGTTTCTACTGAATCTTGGATTACTCCAATTACGAATCCTACTCCTACTACTTGCATTGCCACTTCATTTGGGATACCAAATAAGCTACAAGCTAATGGGATAAGAAGTAATGATCCACCTGCTACACCAGATGCTCCACAAGCACTGACAGCTGCTAAAATACTTAGGATAAGAGCAGTTCCGAAGTCTACTTGGATACCTAATGTATGTACTGCTGCAAGAGTTAATACAGATATTGTGATAGCTGCTCCTGCCATGTTTATAGTGGCTCCTAGAGGGATAGATACTGAATACATATCTTTATCTAATCCTAATTCTTCACATAATTCCATGTTTACTGGGATGTTTGCAGCTGAACTTCGAGTAAAGAAAGCTGTAAGTCCACTTTGCTTTAAACATCTGAAGACTAATGGATAAGGATTTTGTCTCATCATAACATATGAGATAGCTGGATTTACTACCAGTGCCATAAATGCCATAGATCCTAATAATAATGCTAACAATTTACCATACTGTAATAATGAAGCTAATCCACTAGTTGCAATTGCACTGAATACTAATCCCATGATACCAAATGGAGCTAAGTGAATAACCCATCTTACAACTTGAGATAGTGCGTTTGAAAAGTCTGTGATCATTGTTTTAGTAGAAGCCGGTGCATGCTTTAATGCTACTCCTAATAATAATGCCCAAACTAAGATTCCGATATAGTTTGCATTCGCTAATGCGTTTATTGGATTGTCTACAACGTTCATTAATAATGTTTTTAATACTTCACTTACACCACTTGGAGGAGATACATTTTCCACTCCCTTTCCTAAGGCAATAGTTACTGGGAATATGAAACTTCCTACTACGGCAACTACACCGGCTAAGAATGTTCCGATAAGATAAAGACTGATAACAGATTTCATATTTGTTTTCTGACCAGGTTTATGCTGAGATACTGCTGACATTACTAAGAAGAATACTAAGATAGGTGCTACTGCTTTTAGTGCTCCTACAAATAGTGATCCCAATAACTCAACTGGTTTTGCTGCATCTGGTACAGTGATTGCTAAGATAATACCGACGATTAGACCGATAACTATTCTTTTTACTAAACTTAATTGATTCCATTTACTAAACATAATATTACCACCTTATAATTTTATTTATGTCACCTAATCAGTTAATTGATCTCCTTTAATTTGTTTTGGAAATGTTAATTTTATAGGACACTTTTGTTATTTGATAATATAATACCACACTTTCAGTTTAATTTAAAGTCAAAACGTAATAAAAAAGGTTTTTTAGTGTGGTAAAAATACAAAATTTTAATTTTTTTAGTTTAAATAGTTGTGAAAAGATACTTTTTTAAAAAAGATACTATTTTTTTATTATATTTTTTAAAAAAGTTGAAAAAAAAGAATTTTTTTTTTCATTAAAGTGAAAAAAAATATAAAAAAAGAGTTAAATCTTTGATCTAACTCTTAATATACAATAAATAGTATAATTATTTCATTATTTTTTCTCCGACTCTCTTTCCGAAGACTAAGATGTCAGTTATTGCATTTCCGCCTAGTCTATTTGTTCCATGAATACCGCCTACAATCTCCCCAGCAGCGTAAAGACCTTTGATTATATTTCCTTTTACATCTAAAACCTCATTTTCACTATTTATTTTTATTCCACCCATAGTATGATGAACCGCTGGTGCAGCAGTTTGAATATAGAAAGGACCTTTTTTTATCTTTATAAGATTTCCTCTTCGATTGAATTCCTGATCTTTTCCATTTTCTGCATATGAATTATATGTATTTATAGTATCCTTTAATGTCGCTAAATTTACATTCATTTTTTTACTGCATTCTGCTATGTTACCTTCTATAAACAAATCAGCTCTTATTAAACTATTGACCTCTGCTTTATTATCAGTCGTTCTATTTGCAACTGCTTCTACTTCCTGTCCCCACACAAGATATCCTACTCCACCATCTTGACCTAGGATAGCTTGAGAAACGATGTCTCTTCTCTCTAACTCTTCTACAAATCTTTTTCCAGATCTATTGACTAGTATTGCACCATCAAACCTTGAACCGCCTACATGAGATAATGTTCCAGTTAAAGGATTAGAAATAGGAAAGGTTTGTATATATGACATATGGATAAAATCTACTCCTAGTTTTTCACACATTAGGTGACCGTCTCCAGTTATCCCACTTTGATTGGTAGTTTTATATCTTTCATCTAATTCGGGATTGTATTTTTTTCTCATCTCTATATTTCCAGAAAATCCCCCTGTAGTAAATATGACTCCCCTGCTACCAAAAAATTCTACTGACTTTCCTTCAACTAGAGCTTTAATACCAATGACTTCCTGATCCTTTGTTATTATCTCCTTAGCTTCCACCCCTGTTCTGATCTCTACTCCTAAATTTTCAGCTTTTTTTCTTAATTTGGAGATCAATTCTACGACATATTTACCTTTAAATATCGCTGCCCTTGGAACAGTATGCACACCAAAATGAATAAGTTCATCTTTTTTAAACTCCACTCCGATATCTTCTTTGAGCCAGTTATATGTATCCAAAGCATTTTCGGACAAGATCTTAAATAACTCCTTATTGTTTTCACCATCTCCTCCAACAAGAGCGTCATTGTAGTAGAGCTCAGGATTATCTTCTATTTTTTTAGAAATTTGTGCATCGCTTCCAGGAATATTTATTCCACCCATAGATACCAAAGTGTTCCCACCAACAGCTGCCATCTTTTCAAGGAGAACAACCTTAGCTCCTAAATTTGATGCAGAAATTGCTGCACTGAGACCTGCTCCGCCACCACCGACAATAACTATATCAAAATTTTCACGAGTTTTGAATTTATTTTTGCATATCACAATCTTATCCAAATTTTCGACAGCTTTAAATTCTTGGAATAAATCCTCACTATTTTCTCCTGAAAGGACAAGGGCATTCATAACGGCTTCCTTTATCCCTTGAGAACTCATAGAACAACCCTTTACATTGGGAACCATTATGGTATTTTTTTCTATTATTTTAACAGGAACAAGATTAAAAGCAGGTTCTGAAATTACTGGTGTTTCATTGTGTGATAAAAATTCAATACTATGAATTTTACCGTGAACAACCATAACAAGAGCCTCAATCTCTCCTGCATACCCAAGACCAATACCTTTAAATGAACCATCTTTATATTTTTGCATATTATTTACTCCTTAAATTTATTTATTTGCTACTTATACCAGTATAGTACGATATCGTACTATACAAAATGTATTGTACCATATAAGGAGAATAAGTCAATCAATTTTCAACTAACTTATTGCCTTGGATCCTGTACTTAATTTAATATTTGGGTTATTATATATACATATGTATATATAATAATCTTTAGGAGGTGTTTATGAGAACAGATATAGTGATTGGGATAATATCAAATATCAGAGAGAAGAGTGCTCAGTTTATAAATGGAGAGTTAAAGAAAAGAGAGATCTCTGGACTTATTAATAGTCATGGGACTATTTTATCTGCAATGTATGACAACGATGGTGTGATGACAATGAATGGAATCGCTAAATTTACAGGAAAGAGAAAATCTACAGTAACTGATATGGTAAAAAAATTAGAAAAATTAGACTATATAAGTCGTCAAAAAAGTGAAAGAGATGCTAGGGTCATAGAGGTTAGCCTTACAGAAAAAGGATGGATTTTTAGAGATACCTTTAAAGAAGTTAGTGCAGAACTTTTGGAAAAAACCTATGCTGGTTTTACAGGGGAAGAAAAGGAAGTTTTGATGGGGCTGCTTTTAAAAATCAGGAAAAATTTTAAAGACTAAAATCCTATGAAATTTTTTAGTCTTTAAAATGTTTATTTTTTTATAATCGAAGGTATTTAAGTTCTTTCACAGTCGCTACAATAGTTTTCTTCGATGTTAACAGACATAAATTTTTTCCCGCAGTTTTTACAAGAATGCATCTTTAACTTTCCTATAATACTATTAGAAGGTTTTTTCATTGATTTTTCCTTATTAGCCTGAATACGACATCCTTCACAACAATAATATTCATTGATGTCCGGTGTTGTAAATTTTACTCCACAGACTTCACAGATACGGATTATAAGTTTATCTTCCTTTAATTTTGTCATTCTAGACCTCCAGTGCTATCTTTTTATAATTTATTTGATTTCTTATTGAGTTTTGCATAGATCCTTTCTTTAAAACCACGCTTCTGTGGATCTATCTATAGATTCATCTAATTTGAATCATTTTACTCCGATATTCCTGCGTGGTCATGTTTTTCTTGTTCATTATATGGTTTATAAGTTTTTATTGGATTGACCATATCCATCTATAAAATCCCTCCTTTAAAATTCTAAACTTCTCTAAAACACCCATGAGTGATTGGCACCTTTTAAAAGAAGTATACAATATTTTCATCTGATTTTCAATTAGATCATTCATAGAGTAGCATCTCTTTATACATAATTTTATCCTCTTTTAAAGTTGTCTTTTATAATAATAAAAGGAAAATATCGGATTTCTTTGTATTATATATATAGAAATATAAATATAAATATAAATATATAAGGAGGTAGAATATGAAACCAATATTATCAATTGAATTTTGTACATCGTGAGGGTATGAAAAAAAGGCAGTAGCTGTCTTAGGAGTCTTGGTAGGACCCTTTAAGAATGATTTTTTAGAATTTAAAATGATCCCTTCATCTGGAGGAGTATTTGAAGTTATACTTGGAAATAAACTTTTGTTTTCTAAAAAGAAGCTAGGAAGGTTTCCAGAGCTAGATGAAATAATGAAACTTTTAAAAAAAGAAGTATAAGAAGATAATAAACTGTACCCTTTGTCTAAGGACACTTTAAAAAAAAGGTAGGATTAATATACTGATAAAAGATGATTTCTGTATTCTATAGGAGTCATTTTTTTATATATAAAACAAACAAACAAACAAACAAACAAACAAACAAACAAACAAACAAACAAACAAACAAACAAACAAACAAACAAACAAACAAACAAACAAACAAACAAACAAACAAACAAATAAATAAATAAATAAATAAATACATATATATATTTATACTAGTTTTAAAGTCATTTTTGAATTTTGAAATACGTTTTTCAATTAAAGGTTTGATAAAATTCAAAGAAAGTGTTATAATTAGATTGAAAAATGTCATATAAAAAGGTGGAGAAAAGAATTATGATAGAATTAAAAAACGTTACCAAAAGTTTTGATGGTAAAAATAAAGTGGTTAAGAATCTTAATCTAAAGATTGAAAAAGGAGAGTTTGTTGTTCTCATAGGGGAAAGTGGGTGTGGTAAGACTACAACTATGAAAATGATTAACCTTTTGGAAAAACCAACAAGTGGTGAAATATTCATAGACGGAGAAAATATAAAGGGTCAGGATCTTATGGAGTTTAGGAGAAATATAGGTTATGTTATTCAAAAGGTTGGATTGTTTCCACATATGACAATTGGTGAAAACATAGAGCTTGTTCCTACACTTAAGAAGTGGTCAAAAGAGGAGAAAAAAGCGAGAGCCTTTGAATTGCTGGAGCTTATGGATCTTCCTGCAGAAGATTTTTATTACAGGTATCCAAATGAACTAAGTGGAGGAGAGCAGCAAAGGATAGGGATAGCAAGAGCTCTGGCTGTAAACCCAGATATAATCCTCATGGATGAACCATTCAGTGCCTTGGATCCTATAACAAGAGGAAAACTTCAGGATGAGATGACAAATATTCAGGAAGAACTGGGGAAAACGATAGTTTTTGTTACTCATGATATGGATGAAGCTCTAAAGCTGGCAGATAAAATAGCCGTGATTAAAGACGGAGAGATTATTCAATTTGATACGCCGGAAGAGATACTGAAAAATCCGAAAAATGATTTTGTAGAGTATTTCTTTGGAAAGGACAGACTGTGGAAAACTCCTGAAATGCTGTTGGCAAAGGATATAATGAAGAAGAAATTTGGGAAAATCGGAGTGAATGGAAGTCCGGCGAGAGCCATAGAGATAATGAAGGAAAGAGAGACAAATACCCTTATCGTAGTGGACAGAGAGGGAGCAAAGAAACAAAAACCTGTAGGAGTAGTAACAAGAAACATGATAATGAAAAACAACGGTCACAGTATGAAGATGAGAGAAATAATGGCATCCAGTGAAGATTTTATTATAGATGAAAATACTAATATGGTGGAAGTTCTGAATATAATGTCAAAAATAAACTTCAGATTCATACCGATAGTAAATAAAGAAAAATTATTGGTTGGAGCAATTACTCCAATAAGTCTTCTTAACATAATTGCAGAAATATCTCCAAGTATAGAAGGAGGGGAACTTTAAGATATGAATAAAATAGATTTTTTACAATTTTTAGAGTATAGAGGTGCAGAAATTATTAAACTAACAGGGGAACACATGAAGATAACAGGAGTTGCGGTTTTGCTTGCAATTGTTGTAGGGGTGCCTCTGGGAATATATATAACTAAAAACAAGAAGGTAACCAATGTGATACTAAGTACTGCAAATATATTCCAAACTTTGCCAAGTCTGGCTCTGTTTGGACTTATAATTCCAATTATGGGAATAGGCTTCATTCCTGCAATATTTGTTTTATTTTTATATGCATTACTGCCTATTATTAAAAATACATATATAGGAATAAACAGTATAGAGCCTTCGATAATTGAAGCTGGAAGAGGAATGGGGATGACCAAGACACAGATACTGACAATGGTGGAAATACCTCTGGCCCTGCCTATTATCATGGGAGGGATCAGAATATCCACGGTAATCAATATCGGTACTGCAACAATAGCGGCTCTTATAGGCGCTGGAGGACTAGGGGAGTTTATCTTTAAGGGAATATCCATGGGTAATAATCAGTTGATCTTAGCTGGAGCTATACCAACAGCCATTTTGGCAATGTCGGTTGATTTTATTTTAGGTGTTGTGGAAAAAAAGCTGACTCCTCAAGGGTTAAAGAACAACCAATAAATTTTAAAGTTATAAAATTTATTAGGGATGAAGGTATAAATTAAAAATATTTGAATTGATTTTTTAGGTCAAGTTATTAAATTGATTATATAAAACTAAGGGGGATTAAAAGATGAGTAAGTTATTTAGAAGTGTAGTACTTATTATGGTAATTATGGTATTTGTTGCATGTGGGAAAAAAGAGGACGAGGTAGAAACAATCAAGATTGGTCACAAAAACTATACAGAGCAGAGAGTGCTGGGACAATTATTTGCAGTTATGATCGAGAATCACACTGATTATAAGACTGATGTAAAAGAATTAGGGGGAACAAAGATTGCATATGAAGCCCTAAAAAGTGGAGCTATAGATCTTTATCCTGAATTTACTGGGACGGTATATGTAGCTCTTTTGAATGAAAGTGGATTAAAAGATCCTGATAAAATTTATAAACTTGTAAAGGATAGACTTAAGGCAGAGGAAAATCTGGATTATTTAAATGATTTAGGTTATAACAACAAATATACTCTTGGAGTAAGAGCTGAAACTGCTGAGAAATATAATCTGACAACATTTTCAGATATAGCAAAGGTTTCCGATGAACTGGTACTCGGAGCGAGTATGGAATTCCTTGAAAGAGAAGACGGAATGTTGGGTCTTAAGAAGGCCTATCTGGGGATGGAATTTAAAGAGGAAAAAGGACTTGACGTAGGACTTCGTTATACTGCCATAAAAGATGGTAAGATAGATGTTACAGATGCTTTTTCTACAGACGGGAAACTTATAACACATAATCTTGTTATATTAGAAGATGATAAGGACTTCTTCCCATCATACTATGCTGCACCGCTTTTAAACGGTGAATTTGCAGAGACTCATCCTGATGTAGTAGAAGCTCTAGGGAAACTTGCGGGTCAGGTCAGTGAGACAGAGATGCAGAAGATGAACTATAGAGCTGAGGAAGATGGAGTTCCTACAAGGATTGTGGCAGAAGAGTTTCTTAGGGAAAAAGAACTTTTATAAGTTTTAATTTAAAAGTTGAGCATCGGGGCAACATTTCCGATGCTCAACTTTTAAATTACAGCTATTTTGTTGTCAGTACCTTTTTATGATAATCAGTTGATGAGAATAAAACAGCGGCAAGATAAGATTCGTTTGACAATAAATATGCAGTGTGATAGATTACGTTATGTTATTATTTTTTAGTTGGGAGGATGCAAATGTCAAAGGGAGGAGCACGTTTAGGTGCTGGAAGAAAGCCGAAAGAAGAAGTTTTAAGAGTAGCAAATTTCAGACTTTCTATGGAGGATTTAAAAGTCCTGGATAAAAAAGGGGTAGGTAAAAATTCTAGTAATAAACTAAGATATATTTTATCAAAATTTAAAAATGAAAAAATAAATATGACCAAAAGAAGAAAGGCTTATAAACTGGAAAAATTTTCTTCCATTGATGAGGCAGAGACTGTATTCATAGAGTTTGCCAATAAATGGGAACAGTTGAATAAAACTAAGTTTCTATTGGATAGCAGCTTAAGAAATGATATGAGGATGAAGTTTGAAGTAATAAATAGAAAGATAATTGAAAATTTTGACAACTTTGACGAATTAAAGAAGTTTGGATGGTTTTTACAAGATGTAGATTTCAAATGGACTGGATCTCGTGTTTCTAGACTGGATATTTATCTCAATAAAAATAACTATCTGATAATACTTCCTGTAACAAGGGAGGGAAGTGAATTTGTAGTTAATTATAAAGGGAACCTTTTGGAAGAGACTGTTGATGAAGTAGGGTTTATATCCCTTGCTGAGGAAGATATGTTCGCATATTTCTACGAAGATCTTCAGGAGCTCATATTCAAAAGAGACAGTTCATTTAATGCAACTGAAAATATGTGCAATAAAAAATACAGCAACGGAGATATCTACAAAACTATCGAGTATGATAACGTAGTAGTGCTGGAGCTGGAATATGACAGTAAAAATAATGAAACCACTATTAACTTTATAAAAGAACTTTCAATGTGATTTGAGAAAGGGCAGGGATATTATAAACTCTACCCTTTGTCAAGGATACTTAAAAAAAGGTATGGTTAAGATACTGTTAAAAGATGATTTTTGTATTGTACAGGAATCATCTTTTTTTAGTATGAAGGGTTTTGAATTCCTATTTGCTAACTATTTTTATTCTCTGCATAGTTTTTGGAGAAGTTTATAGTTAAAGATAATAAAATCATACTAATTACTGTGCCCTCCCTAACGTAGATCGGTAATCCATTAAATAGAGAAACACCTACTGAAACTAATACTGAAATTACATCAACAGAATATCTTAATTTGATAAAAGGAATTTTACTTATTTCGGAAATTTTTATACACAAACTTTCCAGAGGAAAAGTGATTACATTATAGTAAATTATCATACCTATTGATAATCCACTTATAATCGTTCCTCCACTAAAGAGAAGAACCCTTTGAATATAACTGTGACTGGTTATTCCATCCAAGACGCCATAGGTGAAATAATTGATAAATGTTCCAAACATAAATACGGAGAATGCTTGCATTAAATATTTATATCTGTGTATAAATTTAGTTAAAATCATATAGATGAGTAGAATAGAAATATTAAAAAAAATAGTTATTGTTCCAATTTTAATATCATTGGCATGTGCCAGGGATAGGTTCATTGAATTATAGCTACTTACACCTACATTGGCAATTATACCTAAACTAATCCCTAAAGCAGATAATGTGTAGAAAATATATGACTTGATAATTTTTTTGAGTATGTTCATAAAATAACCTCCTTTTGTATTTATAAAATCTAAGTTGTTAAAATGTACTGAGTTCTAGAATCAATTACACTATTATTCTAATGGAATTCAGTATATAATAATATGAGATATCTCACATAAGGAGAAAAAATATGAAAAAATATTCCATTAAAGATACACCTCACGAACTAGTATCTAATATTGAGAGTTATAATATAATGGTCGTATAAATTCATACAAAGAGTGTTTAACCTTAAGCAAAAAAATAGGGTATAATTTAAGAAAACAATATGGGGGATTTTGATTATGAATACACGAAAAACTTACTCTTCTAAGTTTAAATTTAAGATCG
>NZ_JBAHZY010000004.1:0-7680 GCF_037132775.1 Psychrilyobacter sp. | reverse complement strand
ATTTATCCATAATTTCAGCAATTAATGGATCTACCTCTCTTCTTCTTTTCTTAACCATAAAAACCTCCTCAGTTTAATAGATTATACTCTATCAACTAAGAAGGTTAAAATTAATTTACACTAAATTTGGGATACGCCCTTTTTCTCTCCTAAATTATATAATTTTTGTTGTCCAGTCCTCAACATTCCAAACATCCGTTACTATATCCATATAAAATTCAGGTTCATGACTTACTATAAACACAGTTCCCTTAAATTCTTTTATGGCTCTTTTCAATTCATCCTTAGCATCTATATCCAAATGATTTGTCGGCTCATCCAGTACTAAAAAATTGATCTCGTGATTCATGATCTTACCTAATCTCACTTTTGCATTTTCTCCTCCAGATAGAGCTCTCATCTTCGTTCCAATATGATCTTTAGTCAGCCCACATTTAGCTAAAGCCGATCTTACCTGTCCATTAGTCAGTGATGGAAATTCATCCCAAAATTCATCTAAAGCAGTCTTTCCACTACTCTCTTCCTCTTGCTTAAAATATCCTACTTCTAAAAATTGACCATGCTCTATCTCCCCAGAGATAGCTTTTATTTTTCTCAAAATTGTATTTATCAAGGTAGATTTTCCCAGTCCATTTACTCCTTTGATTGCAATTTTTTGGTTTCTTTCTATAGTAAAATTTAACTTTCGAGTTAATGGTTCATTATAGCCTATCACTAGATCTTTTACTGTAATAACTTCCCTTGATGGAGTCCTTGCAGTTTTAAAAGAAAATTGTGGTTTTGGTTTCTCTCGCTCTATGGTTATTACATCCATTTTGTCTAATTTCTTTTGTCTACTTTTCGCCATATTTGTAGTTGCTATTCGAGCTTTATTACGTGCTACAAAATCCTCTAAATGTGCTATTTCTTTTTGCTGTTTCTTATAAGCCTGCTCTATTTGACGTTTTTTTAATTCATACATCTCTATAAATTGGGGATATCCGCCTGTATACCTAGTCAATTTTGCTTTCTCAATATGATAGATTACATTGGTTACATCATTTAAAAATGGAATATCATGGGATACCAAGATAAATGCATTTTCATAGTTTTGTAAAAAATTCTTCAACCATATAATATGATCCTCATCCAAAAAGTTAGTGGGCTCATCCAAGATCAAGATCATAGGGTTTTCAAGTAGCACTTTTGCAAGTAAGATCTTAGCTCTCTGACCACCAGATAACTCTGCTACGTCTTTTTCTAATCCTATTTCCATAAGTCCCAATCCGGCTGCATAGGATTCTATTTTTGAATCTAAATTATAAAATTCTGAGCTATCTAAGATACTCTGAATATCTCCTACCTCTTCTAAGATCATCTCCACCTCAACTTCGTTGCACGTTCCCTCTTTTCATAGAGTTCCATAATTTCTTTTTCTAGTTCAAACATTGGAGCAAAGGCTGACTTTAAGATATCCCTGATAGTTTTACCTCTCTCTAGACTACTGTGTTGATCCAAATATCCTGTAGTAATGTGGTTACACCACTCTACCCTTCCTTCATCAGGCATAATTTTTCCTGTTATTATATTCAAAAAGGTGGATTTCCCCTCTCCATTGGCTCCTACTAATCCTATATGTTCTCCCTTTAGAAGTCTAAAAGACGCATCTTCTAAAATTGTCCTAGCCCCATATCCGTGGGTCACCCTACTTACATCTAAAATACTCATAAATTTTTATCTCCTATATATTAATTTTCTCTATATTACGACTAAAATAACTTCAGACATTTAGAATGATTTTATAATGAATTTCACATAAAATCTAGAGCAAAGGACTCTTCCTAACTCTATCTCTTTAACTTTTATCTAGGTTACCACCTTAAAAACAAACAAACCTATTGCTATAGCTACTGCAAATATTAGGCCCAAGAAATATACATTTCGAAAGATCTCTCTTCCACCTATTAGGAGACCTAGAAGACCTATTATCAAACCTATAATCCCTCCAATAATCTCAGCACCAAGAACTTTTAAAAACATTTCTCCCCTCAAATTTAATTTTTTCTTCATTGTAACACACCTTTTAGGTTTCAATCGAAAAAAAGAACAGCGA
Source organism: Psychrilyobacter sp. (assembly GCF_037132775.1). GTDB lineage: Bacteria > Fusobacteriota > Fusobacteriia > Fusobacteriales > Fusobacteriaceae > Psychrilyobacter. The sequence goes on along the minus strand of NZ_JBAHZY010000004.1, from coordinate 5,588 downwards.
AATTCCGTCCTTTTCAACTTGCATTAGATCTATCTTTTACAGATCCATATTATTCAATATTTTTTTTAACTCCACCAATTCTTCCAATGAAAGGGTTATTCCCTTTCCCATTTTCTCATGGGTTTCATCCCATTCTCTGATATCAGCCTTGGCTTTTCTATTATTCCACGAAACCAGATTTAGTTCCTTAGTCCATCCCTTTCTTTCACTTAGTACTCCTAATTTTTCCTCTATTTCAAATTTTATTCCTGCCATCTCTCCTCCTTAATTTACTTCTACTTCTAAATTTTCATATTTAAATCCTAATTTTTCTTTTACCATATCTATGGTCTTGTGGAGTTTTATAGATTTTTTATAGGTCATAATTTCGTTTTGGATCTTTCCATTTAGGAGGGTGTCCACAAATGAATCCATCTCATACCCTAGCCATTTATCTTCATTTTTCTCAAAATTTCGGTCCTCTTCTCCCAACCTCTTTAAAATAAATTTTTCAGCCACAGTCCAATTATCCGGTATCTCAATCATTCCATCTGTACCTATTATTTTGGCACTGTTCCCAGAGATAGAATCCATAGTAGCGTAGAAAGATCCAGTAACTCCTTCACCATATTCAAATAATCCTGTGATACTCCCATCTACTCTCCATCTATTCTTTCTTGCCCTTACATCTATCTCAACAGGTATTCCCAATATGTCTATCAATAAAAATATATTATAGATCCCTATATCATAGAGGGCTCCCCCAGCTTGCTTAGGATTATGTTTATGGACTTTGGTACTCCTACTTCCAAAAGATGATTCCACATGAACTACAGTCCCTATCTTACCATTTTTTATCAATTCTTTCATCTGCTTATAGAGAGGATTAAATCCAACTACCATAGCTTCCATAAATAGGAGTTTTTTTTCTCTCGCTAATTTTATTACCTCTTCCAGCTCCTCTTTTTTTAATACTGCTGGCTTTTCACACAAAACATGTTTCCCTGCATTGAGAGCTTTCATAGTATAGGCAAAGTGTGTAGGATGCATAGTGGCAATGTAAACAGCATCTATATTTTCATCTTTTAGCATCTCACTGACACTTTCATAGGCTCTATCTATCTTGTATTTATTGGCTATATCCATTGTTTTTTCAAAATTTCTAGCACAAATCCCAACTACGTTTATTTTTTTATTCTTTTGAGCTTCATTCAAAAATTGCTCGGCTATCCTTCCGGTTCCGATTATTCCAAAATTTATTTCCGTCATTTTCACTCCTTTTTGTTAACTTTCAATTTTTCATATACAATTATTTGCTCCCCAGCATATTTCTCTTTAATTGTTTATCTATGGCTCTATCTCCCAGCCAAATACCAAATAATGCCTCTTTAAAATCCTGTCCCTCTGTAGTCAAAACATGTTTTTTATTTTTGTACGTTTCTATTTTCCCATCAATATAATTAAAAGTAAATATATCCCCTTTTTTAACTTTTTCATCTTCAAATATACCGATAAAAATTTCTAGTTTATCCTTAATCAGTTCCATTTTTTCAGTTTCTACAGTGGCAAACCCTTCCTCCAAAGCTTCCTTTATTTTTCCACTGGTAATTAATTTAGATATGATATTTAATTCAATAGTCATATTTTTATTTCCTTTTACAATAGCTTCAGCATCCGTTGTTTTTTCCGGTAAATATAATGATCCCACATAGAGTTTAAAAAAGAATTTTTTTCTAATCCCTGCACCGTTTAACATTATTTTTTTATCTGCAATAACAAAATTTTCTTTTATATCTACTCCCGCTATATTAACTGCCATGGTCGAAATACTTATTAAAATTGCAAGTATCACCGCCATCAAATTTCTTCCCACTCTTTCTCCTCCTAAACTTTAAAAATTCTAATCTACTATTCAAATAATCCCAATATATCATTCTTTGTTAATTTTTCTATCTTCCCATCACCATCAACCATAAAATTAATAAGTTTTGACTTATTTTCTTGAATTTTAATTATTTTCTCTTCGATAGTCCCCTCTGTTATAAATTTTATCACCTGCACTACTTTATCTTGTCCTATTCTATGAGCACGATCCGTTGCCTGTACTTCTACTGCAGGATTCCACCATGGGTCAAAGTGAATAACAACATCAGCTCCTGTTAGATTTAAACCTGATCCTCCGGCTTTTAAAGAAATTAAAAAAATATCTTTTTCTCCATCATTAAAATCATCACACATTGTTAGCCTTTTTTTAGCTTGAGTTGATCCATCTATTTGAAAATATGTTATTTTCTTAGGGTCAAGTTGTTTTTTTATGATTTCAAAAGTTTTAACAAATTGTGAAAATACGAGAACTCTATGCCCACTAGACTTAAACTCTTCCAGTAATTCTAGCAATGCTTCTACTTTTGTACTTCTCCCCTTATAATTTTCTATAAATAATTCTGGAGTACAACAAATTTGACGTAACCTTGTTAGGAGTGCAAGGATTTTTATCCTACTTTTATTAAATCCATCTTCTTCTAAACATTCTTCTAACTCTCCTTTAAACTGTGAAAGATATGAAAGATAATATTTTTTTTGTATAGAATCCATCCCTAGAATCATATTTGTTTCTATTTTTTCGGGTAATTCCTTTAAAACTTCTAATTTTGTTCGTCTTAAAATGAATGGCTTTATCATCTTCTTTAAATTTATCAAGCTATTCCCATCCATCTCTTGATCTATTTTTTTACCATATTTATTTTTAAATTTTTCTTTATTGTGTAAATACGTTGGAATCACAAAATCAAATATCGACCACAGTTCAAATATAGAATTTTCAATGGGAGTTCCTGTCAATGCAAATCTTGAAGAACTTTTAATTTTTTTTACTGCTTTTTTTATTAAAGTTCCATTATTTTTTATATGCTGTGCTTCATCTAATATTGCAGTTAAAAATTCTATATTTTCATAGATTTCAATATCTTTTCTAAAAGAACCATAAGAAGTCAAAATAACTCCATTTTTAAAGTTATTCAATAAGTCTGTTCTCTCTTTCGGCGTACCTTCTATTATTACTGCATTCAATTTAGGAGAAAATTTCTTGATCTCTTTTAGCCAGTTATGGGTTAACGAAGTAGGAGCTATAACAATACTCACACCTTTATTACTATGAATTTTCGTTAATAAAGTTATTGCCTGTAAAGTTTTTCCTAAGCCCATATCATCCGCTAGTATCCCTCCTAATCTACTGTCGTGTAATTTTTTCATCCAGTCATACCCTTCTTTTTGATAACATCTAAGGCTGGCATCTATATTTTTAGGCATGATTTCTATTTTATCTTTTTTCAGAATCTTTAAAAGTCTTTCAATCTTTAAATCTCCTATATTTTTCAGGTTTAAATTCGGCGAGATCAAGCCTAACTTACTGACTGTAAATTCAGATATTTCTTGAGTTCCCAGCCCTTTATCTAATTCTGCTAAAATACCTTCTAACTCTTTTAATTTTTTATCTGCTAGATTTATTATTCCGTCATCAGATAACTTAACATATTTTTTCTTAGAGAGTAATCCTAATTGAATAGATTTTAGATCCTCTTCACTAATGCCATCAGCATTAAAAGTTATCTCTAATAACTCTCCACTTCTAACTATACTCCCATGGATAGATACTGTTTTTGGCTTAATTTTATTCAATTTTTCATCTATTTGTATATTATATTTTTTATTTAATTTAGGTAATTTATTTATAAAAAATTCTAAAACTTCCTCTTCACCATGTAAACTTGTATTAAAATCAATTTTTTGATCTATACCTGTTATTTCTTTAAATATTTTAGAAGTTTTCTTTATATCCTCTTTCAATAAATATTTTTTGCCATCTATTAATGTTTCTTTTTCATAACTAACATTAATATCTATCGCTAAAATATCCCCATGATCTTTATTTTCATCAATAAATATTATAGACTCCCCTGCTTTTTCTAAAACTTCTATTACCCCAAAATCAGCTTTTGCTACTAATGTTTTTAATTTCCCCCCCAGCTCTGTTTCTACTGATATAAGGCCATTATATAGTAGTGCAGTCTCATACAATATTTTTATTAGCTCCCTATCTTGCTTTGCTATTAGATATATTTTTGTTTTTGTAGCAATATATTTTCCATCTGCTGTTAATAAAGAGTATGGTTCTACACCAATATATTTACTATCAAAACTGATAAACTGTTCTTTCTCAAAAGATCCAAGCATCATTTTAGAAGAATTTAAATTTATATTTTCCTTTCCACTCATATTCTCCAACAATATTTTAAACCATTCATTCGATAGATTAATTTTTGCCTTATTTACATGAGGAGCATAGTATCCATTGTGTTCAAATAAATATTCATTTGTAATTTTGCACATTCGAGAAAGTTCATTTAATAATTTATAATCATACTCAGTTAATTTATGTTTATCTGGAAGAAATTTAAATTCTTTCCCAAATTCCAATATTTTATCTTCTTTATAAGAATCTATAAATTTAATAATGTCTTTCATTACATATTTCCTTTTCCCGTGGATCCCTATTTTTATTTTCAAAATATGAGCATAATTATATATTTCTTCCCTTTCAATATTGTATTCTACATTCAGTTCTAATTTTTCTGGGTTTTCTCTCTTTTTTTCTAGATTTTTCATATAATTTTTAAGTGTCTTGAGTAATTTTTCCTCTTTTGACTCCTTTATAGAATTATTATAAGCAAACCCTTCATCTTCAAAGCTCATAAACCCTTTTGAATATTCACCCTCTATATCGTCGACTTCTAAGGGTGTGTTGTAATTATTAGTTGCTAAAACCTGCTCCTCTATTTCTTTTAAATACCCATCTTTATTAATTACTAATAGACCTCCTACAATATGTTTACAAGCCCTCTCGTATTTAGAAAAAGCTGGACAATCACAATTATAGTCTATTATTCTATCTTTTACAGCCATTTCATTTAGATTTATACTGACTCTAATATCAAAATTATATAGTTCCGTTCCATGAGCAAGCCCATCAAATTTAATCTCTAGTTCATCCCATTCATAATCTATATTTTCAATTTCGCATAGATTATCTTTAGAACATTTTAATCCACGATTATAATTACTAATATCTCCTGCAATTTTTTTTATCTCTTTATTTGAAATTTTCATCCTAATCTCCTTTTTATTTCTTTTGATTTAACCAATTATATCATAGAAAAGAACTATAAAAAAGTAAGGTGGGGACGCATCTAATCAATCATAAATACTTCAGCACAAAGTAAAGAGATAAAGAGATACACAAAGAAAACCTATAGACTTTTTGTCACGAATTACACAAAGGAACACGAATAAATAAAATCTATCAACGCTGAGACACAGAAGACACTGAGATTCACAGAGCTTTTTTTTGCCACCAATCTACACCAATCTATAATATTCTACTGCTACAACACAGAAGTTTTTTTGACACAGATTATAATGGTCGTATAAATTCATACAAAGAGTGTTTAACCTTAAGCAAAAAAATAGGGTATAATTTAAGAAAACAATATGGGGGATTTTGATTATGAATACACGAAAAACTTACTCTTCTAAGTTTAAATTTAAGATCG